>NZ_JAMBDT010000028.1:0-53005 GCF_025143765.1 Gordonia sp. p3-SID1431 | reverse complement strand
TCGTCGTCAAGTACTTCGGTGTCGGACGCGGCGTCGTGCGCTCGGGCGCGGGAGATCAGATCGTCGTCGTCATCGACGAAGTCATAGCGTGCGGTGCCGACCGGCGGCAGGGCGGGCTCCGGGGTGGTGACCGCGTCGTCGGCGGTCTGCACGCGCGCAGGGCCGGGCTGTTTGGCGAACTGCACGGTCTCGAAGTCGTCATCGGACGGTGCACCCGTTCCGGCGGCAGGCCCCGCGGTCGTCGCGGCCGGTCGCGTCGGCGCCGGACCGGACCGAGGAGTCGCGGGCGGACCAGCGGCGACCGAACGGGTCTCGACGTCGCCGGGATCGAGGTCGTCGAGATCGTCCACCCGGGAGTAAGGGGCCGGCGACCGCCGGGCGTGCCGGTTGTAGAAGTCGTCGCGGTCGGTCACCGCGGGTGGCGTCGGCGAGCCGGCGTCGGGACGCGAACTGCCCGCCCCGGGTCCCGTGCCGGGTGCGCCGGTCGCGCCGCCCGGGACCGGGATCTGTCCGGTCGGTTCGTCGTAGGGGCTCGTCGCCGGTGTGTCGCGCTCGCTGGTGCCCGACGTGTCGCGTTCGCTCACACGCCCGACTCTAGAGGCTCGCGGACTGCGGTCACCGGACCCCGACGGGGTGAGTCGGGGCACCACGCTCGGGGCACTGTCACCCGGAGCACCATTACTGTGGACGCCATGTGGAAGGGGCGCCCGACGGGCACGCGCGACGATGCCCGGACGAGTTCAGCCGCGACGGCGGACCGCCGGGTGTGGGCCCGGTGGCGAGTGCTGGTGACGGTGCTGACGGCGGTCGTGGTGCTGGTCGGCGGCTGCGCGGACTTCAGCGCCCAGGACAATCAACGCGAGGCGGGTGCGTTCAGCCCCAACAACCGGCCGAGCGGCCAGCCCGAGCCGACGCCACCGCCGGAGACCCCGCGCGAGACGCAACCGCCACCGACCGGCCCGTGCGTCGACCCCGACCCCGCGGTGATCGCGACGTGCCTCGCGTCCACCGGCGGTGTGATGCCCGGCGACGAGCAGGGCGAGGTCACCGTCGTCGCCGAACGCACGACCGGCAAGATCATCACGACCAAACGCTACGGGCCTGCCCGAACGCTGGGAGAGACGCCGGTCGATGCGTCCGGTGACGGCGGTCTGATCGATTTCGCTTACTCCCCCACCTATTCTCAAGACCGGTTGATCTACGCCTACATCACGACCCCGTCGGACAACCGCATCGTCCGCCTGGCACCGGGAGACGTGCCCAAGCCGATCCTGACCGGCATCCCCAAGGGCGCCACCGGGAACATGGGCGCGATGTACTTCCGGTCCCCGACCGAACTCGTCGTCGCCACCGGCAACGCCGGGAATCCCGCGGCCGCGGACGATCCGTCGTCCCTCGCCGGCAAGGTACTGCTGGTGACCTCGTTCACCTCTGGCGACGGCCCTCGCCCGGCGATCCTCGCATCCGGCTTCGGGTCGTCGGTGGCGTTGTGTCCCAACGCTTCCACCGGGACGGTCTACGTCGCCGACCAGACGGCCACCGAGGATCGCGTGCAGGTGCTCGAAGAAGGCGGACCCAAGGTGCTGTGGACCTGGCCGGACCGGCCGCAGATCGCGGGTTGCGGGGTCGCCGGCGGCAGCATCTTCGTCTCGACGACGCGCACCCAACGGATCGAGGCCATCAACGAGCCCACTCGCGAGGAGCCGACGATCACCGCTCCGGCCGTCGTGCTCGACCGGCGGTACGGTGCCCTCGGCCGGATGGCCGCGCTCCCCAACGGGCTGCTGCAGGTGGCGACCGTCAACAAGGAGGTGGGTTCAGCGAAGCCCACCGACGATCGCGTGTTCCGCTTCCTGCCCTCCGGCGGTGGCAACGACCGGACGTGACCGGGACGCCTCGCGCCGTCGTGCACAACGAAAGAACCTCCGCTCCCTGAGGAGGCCGGAGCTTGCGGATGGCGCGGCCAACCCCCGCTCCCTGAGGAGCGCCCGGAGCTTGCGGAGGGCGCGTCACGAAGGGTCCTGGCGAGGTGCGTCGCGAACCCTTCGTGGCTCGTCGCTAACGCTCCTCGCACCTCAGGGAGCAAAGGGAGGGCATCGCTTGCACCCCTCAGACCAACGGATTGGTCGTTCTTTCGGATCAGGGGGCAGAGGGGATCGCCCCTCGCTCCTCAGGGAGCAGAGGGGCGGAGCCGCCTCAGGAACAGGCCGCGATGACGAGTTCTTTGACGCGGGCCGGGTCTGCTTGTCCGCGAGTCGCTTTCATGACGTCTCCGACGATCTTGCCGGCGGCCTGGACCTTCCCGCCGCGGATCTTGTCGGCGATGTCGGGGTTGGCGGCGAGCGCGTCGTCGACGGCCTTCTGGAGCGCGGAATCGTCCCGAACCACCTCGAGGCCGCGGTC
Organism: Gordonia sp. p3-SID1431; assembly: GCF_025143765.1. Classification (NCBI taxonomy): domain Bacteria; kingdom Bacillati; phylum Actinomycetota; class Actinomycetes; order Mycobacteriales; family Gordoniaceae; genus Gordonia; species Gordonia sp. p3-SID1431. The sequence continues at coordinate 50,602 of NZ_JAMBDT010000028.1, read as the reverse complement.
GGCGACGATCTGAGCGGGCTCACCCTCACCGTCGAGGACGGCGGTCGCGACCTGCTGCGCCAGCTTGGTCGTGAGTCTGCCCTCGTCGACCAGCCCGATGATCTCGGCGACCTGCGCCGGCGTGATGGACAGGTCGGCGAGTTCGACTCCGCGAGAATTGGCCTGTTGCGCAAGGAAGGACACCCACCAGCCGCGCGCCGCCTCGGGTGCTGCTCCGGCGTCGACGGTGGCGATGATGAGATCGACCGCGCCGACGTTGACGAGGTCACGCATGACCTCGTCGGAGACTCCCCAGTCCTCCTGGATGCGGGCGCGACGTAGCCACGGCAGCTCGGGCAGGTTCGCCCGCAACTCCTCGATCCACGCCGAATCCGGCTGCACCGGAGGCAGATCCGGCTCCGGGAAGTAGCGGTAGTCCTCGGCGGTCTCCTTGCGGCGCCCGGCCGACGTGGTGCCGTCGGTCTCGTGGAAGTGCCGCGTCTCCTGGACGATCTCGCCGCCGGCCTCCAGGATGGCGGCCTGACGGCGCATCTCGTAGCGAACCGCCACCTCGACGCTCTTGAGCGAGTTGACGTTCTTGGTCTCGGTGCGCGTACCGAATTCGGTGGCGTCCTTCGTCTTCAGCGACAGGTTCACATCGCAGCGCATCGACCCCTGGTCCATGCGCACGTCCGACACGTCCAGCGACTTGAGCAGATCACGCAGTGCCGACACGTACGCCCGGGCCACCTCGGGCGCGCGTTCCCCCGCGCCCTCGATGGGCCGCGTCACGATCTCGACGAGCGGCACGCCCGCGCGGTTGTAGTCGAGCAGCGAATGACTCGCGCCGTGGATTCGACCCGTCGAGCCGCCGATGTGCAGCGACTTGCCGGTGTCCTCCTCCATGTGGGCGCGCTCGATCTCGACCCGCCAGGTGGTGCCGTCGCCGAGCACGACGTCGAGGAAACCGTCGTAGGCGATCGGCTCGTCGTACTGCGAGATCTGGTAGTTCTTCGGCTGATCCGGGTAGAAGTAGTTCTTCCGCGCGAAGACGCTCGACGGCCGGATGGAGCAGTTCAGCGCGAGGCCGATGCGGATCGCGGACTCGATGGCCTTGGCGTTGGCGACCGGGAGCGAACCCGGCAGTCCGATACACACCGGGCACACCTGGGTGTTCGGGTCGGCGCCGAACTCGGTGGGGCACCCGCAGAACATCTTGGTCGCGGTGCCCAGCTCGACGTGCACCTCGAGACCCATCACCGGATCGAATGCGGCAAGCACCTCGTCGTAGTCCAACAGGTCGACGGCTGCGGAAGTCATAGCGGCCAGTTTATGCGGCGATATCCCAGGGGCACGTTCAGGGTGATCACCGATGCCGGGAGCCGGACCCGCTCGTAGCGTGGATGTCACCGGCGAACGACGCCGGACCACAATCCACACAGGAGGACGAGATGACCACCCCGCAACCCGCCTACAGCGGCCCCCGCCTGATGCGTTCGCGCAGCAACTCGTGGCTGGGCGGTGTCTGCGGTGGTATCGCGCAACGTTGGGGCTGGGATCCGACGCTCATCCGCGTGCTGTTCATCCTGTCGATGCTGCTGCCCGGACCCCAGGTCCTGATCTACCTGGCGCTCTGGATCATCATCCCGCGCGAGCCGGCCGCGACGGTCACCCCGGTGGCCTGACGGCCCGGAGTCGCTCAGCCGAAGATGACCCGGATCTCCTTGTACTGATCCAACGGCACCGTCTTCAGTTCACCGAGTGCCTCGTCGAAGGTGATCCGGGCGATGTCGGTGCCGTGAAGCGCGACCATCTGCCCCCAGCCCTTCTCGGCGACGAGGTCGGCGGTCGCCATCCCCATGCGGGTCGCGAGCACCCGGTCGTAGGCCGACGGCACGCCGCCGCGCTGGATGTGGCCGAGGATGGTGGCCCGGGTCTCGATCCCGGTCCGCTCCTCGATGAGCGGGGCGAGCACCTCGGCCACACCACCGAGTCGGGGGCGGTTGAAACCGTCGAGGCCTTTGGTGGAGTACGCCTCCTTCATCTCCGGGAGCTTGAACCCCTCGGCGACGACGACCATCGGCGAACGCCCGCGCGACTTGACGCTGGTGACCCAGGCACAGATCTGGTCGAGACTCTCGGGGTTCTCCGGGATCAGGATGACGTGGGCGCCGCCGGCGATCCCGGAGTGCAGGGCGATCCAGCCGGCATGGCGACCCATGACCTCGAGGACCATGCACCGTTTGTGCGAGTTGCCGGTGGTGCGGAGGCGGTCGATGGCCTCGGTCGCGATCTCCACCGCGGTGTTGAACCCGAAGGTGTAGTCGGTGGCGGCGATGTCGTTGTCGATGGTCTTGGGAACCCCGACGATGTTGATGCCGTCGTCGAACAGCCGCTTCGACGCCGCCGCCGTGCCCTCGCCGCCGATCGCGATCACGCCGTCGATCTCGAGGTTCTTCAGCACCTTCTTGATGTTCTCGGGACCGCCGTCGGGTTCGGAGTAGGGACCGAATCGGCTCGTGCCGAGAATGGTGCCGCCCTGGTTCGACAGGCCGCGGACCGTCGACCGGCTCAATTCGACGATGTCGCCGTAGACCAGTCCGGCCCAGCCGTCCCGGAAGCCGACGAACTCGTGGCCGTACACGGTCTCACCCTTGAGCACTGCGCCGCGGATGACCGCGTTCAGTCCGGGGCAGTCTCCCCCGGACGTCAGAATGCCGAACCTCTTGGCCACTGGTGAGACCACCCTCCCTGTCGTCATCGGTCAACCTGCCCGAGCAACCCCAATCTAGTGCCCCGGCGAGCCCGGCGCTGGTCGCGAAATCACTTGATGCCGTTCTCGTAGGCGAACACGACGGCCTGCGCCCGATCCCGGAGCCGGAGTTTGTTCAGGAGACTGCTCACATGGGTCTTCACCGTCTGCTCGGTCACGAACAGGTCCGCGCCGATCTCGGCGTTGGACTTGCCGTCGGCCACAAGGTCGAGCACCTCGCGCTCCCGCGGGGTGAGCGTGTCGAGCTTCTGATCCCGCGCCGGCCGCCGGCGCCTGGCGGTGACCTCGGTGATCAGCCGCCGCGTGATCGACGGTGCCAGCAACGCCTCACCCGCGGCCACGACGCGGACCGCTCTCACCAGCTCATCGGCGGGCGCATCCTTCAGCAAGAATCCCGATGCCCCTATGCGCAGCGCCTCGTACACGTAGTCGTCGATGTCGAAGGTCGTCAGCATCAACACGCGCGTGGGCGGTTCGGCAGACGACGCGAGGATCTGCTCCGCGGCCCACAGTCCGTCCTTGCGCGGCATCCGCACATCCATCAGCACGACGTCGGGACGCACCCGACGACACACCTCGACGGCCTCGACCCCGTCGGCGGCATCGCCGAGGACCGAGAGGTCGGGTTGCGCGGCAAGCAGCGCCGAAAAGCCCTGACGCACCATGGCCTGGTCATCTGCGATGACTACGGTGATCGGCACGCCGTCACGCTACCGTCGTCGCGACGACGGTTCACCGGAACCCGTGGAGGTCACGATCGGCTCGGGCACGACGACGTCCCGGCGCGGCGTCGCCGGGATGCGAGCGCGTACCGCGAACCCGCCGGTCGATGTGGGGGTGGCGACCAGCGAACCACCCACCGCCTGAGCGCGATCGATCATCCCGGGGATACCCACTCCGCTCCCGCCGATCTGCAACGGTTCAGCGGTCGCGGCCGTGTTGACCACGGCGACGTCGACGAGGTCATCGTCCCCGCGCCTCACCTCGACGTCCACGCGCCCGCCGGGGGCGTGCCGGGTGGCATTGGCCAGCGACTCCTGCACGATCCGATAGATCACCAGCGCGGCCGATTCACCGACGTCGTCGGCGTCGATGGCCAGGTTCAGCACGACCTCGGCACCCGCGCGGCGTGTCTCGGTGACCAGCGAATCGAGTTCGGCCAAACCGGGATTGGGTGCCGCCGAAGCATCCGCACCCTCGACGCGCAGGACCCCGAGCAACTGCCGGACCTCGTCGAGGGACGTACGTGCCGCCTCCGCAATGGCGTCGAATTCCGCTGCGGCAGAAGGGCTCACATCCGGCAGGCGATATCTGGCGGTCTGTGACATCACCACCACCATCGACATCCGGTGCGCGACCACATCGTGCAGGTCCCGGGCGATGCGCGCCCGCTCCTGGAGTACGGCCGCCTCGGCTTCGGCGGCCTCGGTCTGCTCGGTGCGCACCGCCAACTGCCGGCGCGAAGCCATCAGTCCGCGCAGCAACGCGACCACGACCGCGAGCACCGAGATCCCGAAGACCCACCCGACGCGCGCGGTCGGTTGCACGGCGAAGGCGATGACGATCGACGTCGAGACCCAGACCACCGGAATCCATCGCAGCGGGCACTTGAGGAAGGCCATGAACGTGAGGACCAGCAGTTCGATCAGGTGGGTGACCTGGATCGTCAGCTCCCACCCGCCCCGGGTCGGGACGACGATGCCGATGAGTTGGGCGGAGACCACCGAGATCGCCCACCCCAGCAACGGGGCCGACCACGCGAGGGCGATCGGCAGGGCCGCGAAGGCAGCGACCACGGGTAGCACGAACACCGGCATCGAGTGGGTGATCGGCAGCGTCGGCCAGGCGACCGAGTACATGACCAGCGCCACGAACAGGAAGAACCAGTTGAGGCGCGACGAGAAGTAGTGGCGCACCGCGGGGTCCTGGGCCACCGGGGCGGTCGAGGCCCATTCGAGTGAGGACGCCCCCACCGCGCGGAGCTTCTTGCGGTATCCGAACATGCCCTCACCCTAGGCTCGCCGACCGCTCGAAGACCTCATACTTCCGAGGGAGACGACCCGCTACCGTCGTAGCGTTTCGGCGCCGACGAACCGGCCTGGGGACGACCGCGGCCGGTCCCGCGGAGCGATGTGCCGGCCGAATCCGGACTCATAGCGTCGATGCTCATGACCGGATCAGAGAACATCCGAAAGCTTCCGTCGGACAACGTCTTACACCAGCACCGCGATCTCTCCGCAACCACTCGCCGACGACGGTCGCGGTGGTGGGCGGCGATGCTCACCCTGGCCGTACTCGTCACCGGCCAGTGGGTCTCGACCGCACACGCCGTCGCAGGCCCGCTCCTCGCAGCACCGAGCCCGGCGGTGACGGCGCCGGCGGCCGATGCGACCAATCCCTACGCGGCCGTGGTCGTCGCCCTCGTGGGACCGCACCCGGCCACCGCACTGGCGTCCCTTCCGCCGTCCTTCGTCGTGGCGCAGGGGTACTCCCCGCGGATCGTCGACGGATACCCGATCGACCCGGATGGGGACTGCTCGTCGCCGGTTCCGTTGCCACCGCACTTCACCCCGCTGTGCCGCACCCACGATCTCGGCTACGACCTGTTGCGGGCGGCGCAGCGAAACGGCAAACCGCTCGGCGCCTGGGCCCGGATCGCGCTGGACCGCATGCTGATCGACCGGATGTACGCCTCCTGCCGGACAGCTGCCTGCACGACTGCCACGCATGGCGCTCGGATCGGGTTGGCGTGGAACACGTGGCGGCAGTACGGCGGTCCCCCGGCCCGGGGCGAGTCGTTGTCGGCCTTGGTCCGCACGACCGTCGAGCGCGCCCTGGTCGATCCCGACGAGCGCGAGGTGCGGCGATGACGAAGTACCGAGACGCCCGTTGGCTGCGTGACGGCCCGTTCCGATCGTGGCCGCATCCCGCGATCAGTGTCGCGGTGACCCTCGGTTACCTCATGGCGGTCTATCCGGGCACGCTGCCCCGGGACGCGACGACGACCGCGATCGTGACATCGGCATTCGGCGCCCTGGGTGCGATCATCGGGATGATCGTCGCCCGGCGCAGCCGGCGACAGCCGGACGACCAGGCACGGCGCGTCGTGTTCTGCTCTTGCCTGGTGATCCTCGGATGCGCGGTCGGCGTGGCGGTCTGGTGGCAGAACCTCATCCGTGCGGCGGTCGACGTCGCCCCCGTCGGGCTCGGGTGGGGCGCGGCGGCCACGATCCCGCCGGCCGTCATCGTCCTGGCGATCGTCGCCGTCCCGCGCAGCTGCGCTCTGCTCGCGGCCGGCGCAGTCGCCCTCACTGCGGGACTGCTGGCACCCGCCGACGCCGGCGCCGACGAACAGCCGGTGCCACCGTCGTCGACGACGGTGGCGACGCATTCGGACGTCCTGGCCCGCGGGGAGCTGAGCACCGATGGATTCGACCGCGCCGCTGCACAATTCGTGCGGACGTGGGCGCGTTCGGGCGGACTGTCGACGCGGGCGGTTGTCGTTGCCGTGCCGACCGGATCGGGATGGGTCGACCCGGCAGCGGTCGACGGTTTCGAGAGCCGGTTCGCCGGCGACGTCCGGGTTCTCGCACTCCCCTACGACGACGTGCCGTCGTGGCAGGCCTTCGTGTCCGACCGCTCCCGATCGGCGGACTCCGCGATCGCGGTGGTGTCGGCACTGGCGGCCGTCCTCGACGGTGCTCCCGACCGCGAACGTCCGCGGGTGATCCTCTACGGGCAGAGTCTCGGTGCCGTGGGCGCCGACGCCGCCCGGGTATGGCTGGAGAACGAGCGCCCCGCGCTGATCGACGAGACCGTGCTGGTCGCGCCGCCGGCGGGCACCGTCGCTCCGGATTCCCGCACCTCGCGAACGGTTCTCGCCAATTCCAGCGACCCCGTCGTGCGCTGGTCACCCGCCGGACTGTGGAGGCCGCACCGCGCGACCGAGGACACCCACATCCGCGGTCCGCGGGTCCCGTCGGCGCCGTGGCTACCCGTGGTCAGTTTCGTGCAGACGAGCATCGACCTTCTCGGCGCACTCGACGGTGCGGCCGGGGTCGGCCACCGGTATGGGTCGGAACAGTCCGGACCGCCGCAGCCGATGCGGAACTGACGGCCCGCGGCGGCGTGCACCGAAGACGGCACGCCGCCCGGGTCGTCAGACGATCGGCCCCCGAGCCGCTTCGTACGACGCTCCCACGCGGTACAGCCGGTCGTCGGCCAGGGCGGGCGCCATGATCTGGAGCCCGACGGGCATGCCGTCGTCGACCGACAGCCCCGACGGCACCGACATCGACCCGATGCCGGCGAGGTTCACCGGCAGCGTGCACAGGTCGAACAGGTACATCGCGAGCGGGTCGTCGACCTTCTCCCCGATCGGGAACGCGGTGGTCGGCGTGGTCGGCGAGATGAGCACGTCGACCTTCTCGAAGGCGGTGGCGAAGTCACGCGCGATCAGGGTGCGCACCTTCTGCGCCTGACCGTAGTAGGCGTCGTAGTAGCCCGAGGACAACGCGTAGGTCCCGATCATGATGCGGCGCTTGACCTCTGGACCGAATCCCTGCTCCCGGGACAGAGCCATGACCTCATCGGCCGAATGCGAGCCGTCGTCGCCGACCCGCAGTCCGTAGCGCATCGCGTCGAACCGCGCGAGGTTCGACGACACCTCCGACGGGAGGATGAGGTAATAGGCGCCCAGCGCGTAGGTGAAGTGCGGGCAGCTGACCTCGACCACCTCGGCGCCGCGCTCCTCGAGGAGCTTGACGGCCTGGTGGAAGGAGTCGAGCACGCCGGACTGGTAACCCTCGCCCTGCAGTTCGGTGACGACACCGATCCGGACGCCGGCGAGGTCCCGCTCGGCCCCTTCGCGGGCCGCCGAGACGACGTCGGGCACCGGCACATCGATCGAGGTCGAGTCCCGCGGGTCGTGCCCGGCGATGATCTCGTGCAGCATCGCGGTGTCGAGGACGGTACGGCCACACGGGCCGCCCTGGTCGAGCGACGAGGCGCACGCCACGAGCCCGTAGCGCGAGACCGTGCCGTACGTGGGCTTGACGCCGACCGTCGCGGTGACCGCGGCCGGCTGCCGGATCGAGCCCCCGGTGTCGGTACCGATCGCCAGCGGGGCCTGGTACGAGGCCAGCGCGGCGGCGCTGCCACCCCCCGAACCACCCGGGATCTTGCTGGGATCCCACGGGTTCCGGGTGAGCTGGTAGGCGGAGTTCTCGGTCGAGCTGCCCATCGCGAACTCGTCCATGTTGGTCTTGCCCAGGATCGGGATGCCCGCGGCGCGCAGGCGTGCGGTGACCGTGGCGTCGTAGGGCGGAACCCAACCCTCGAGGATCTTGGAGCCGCACGTGGTGGGTGCGTCGGTGGTGGTGAAGACGTCCTTGAGGGCGATCGGTACACCCGCGAGGGCCGACGGGGCGTCCCCGGCGGCGATCGCGTCGTCGGCGGCCTTCGCGGCGACCAGCGCTTCGGCGCCACTGACGTGGAGGAACGCGCCGAGTTGGTCGTCGATCTCGGCGATGCGGTCGAGGTGGGCCTGGGTGACCTCCACCGAGCTGACCTCGCGGGCACCGATCCGGGTGGCGAGTTCGGCGGCGGACAATCCGGTCAGATCACCGTCGGGACGCGGCGCGGCGGCGCTGGAATCGGGACTCACTGCTCTTCTCCCAGGATCTGCGGAACCGCGAAACGGTCCTGCTCGACGGCCGGTGCACCGGACAGCGCGGCTTCGGTCGTCAGACCCGGGACGACGACATCGGGGCGCAGCACATTCGCCAGTTCGGCCGGGTGGGCCGTGCCGGGCACGTCGTCGGCGGCCACTTCCGACACCGACGCGACGTGGGTCAGGATCGAGTCCAGCTGCTCGGCGTAGACATCGAGTTCGTCCTCGCTCAACGCCAGGCGCGACAGACGCGCCAGATGCGCGACTTCGTTGCGCGATATGGACTTCGGTTCGCCAGCCACCGCAGCGTCCTTCCTTCCATCACTGTTCGTTCGGGTCTCGTCGTCCCCGCCGTGTCGTCGACCGATGTCGTGTCGGCGTCTGGGCGACGTCTCCAGACTATGGGAACCCGCGACGACCGCTTCCCCCAGCCACCGGTTGGCAGCCGTGCACTGCGCGCCGCCCGCGCGTGGGTGCGAGAATGTCGCACGTGTCCTACCTGTTGCGGGTCTATCTCGAAGACCGGCCGGGCAGCCTCGGCGTGCTCGCCGTGCAGCTCGGCTCGGTCGGCGCAGACATCCTGTCCCTCGAGGTCGTCGAGCGCGGCAACGGTTACGCCGTGGACGACCTCGTCGTCGAGGTGGCGCCCGGGGCGCTGCCCGACAGCCTGATCACCGCGGCCGAGAAGGTCAACGGCGTCCGTGTCGACTCGATCCGCCCCTACTCGGGCGTGCTGGACACCCATCGTGAACTCGAGTTGGTCGATCAGGTGGCCACTGCCGGACGTGACCGGTTGCAGATCCTGGTGGACAACGCGCCCCGCGTCCTGCGCGTCTCCTGGGCGATGGTGGTCACACCGGCCAGCGGCGGCGTGCTGCAGCTCTTCGGCTCGTCCGGCGCCCCGGAGACCCCGCTGACCAGGGCGGACTGGCTACCGCTCGAGAGAGCCGTCGAGCTGGACGCCGACGGCGACTGGGTGCCCGGTGCCTGGCAGGACATGGACACCCGTCTCGCGGCGGCTCCCCTGGGATCGGAGTCGAGGGCGATCCTGCTCGGACGCATCGGCGGACCGGACTTCCGGCCGTCGGAGGTCGCCCGACTCGGTTATCTCGCCGGGATCGTCAGTACCGTGCTGCGCGCCGAGAGTTAGCCACAGCCGGTCGATCCGGAGGCATCATGGTCTGATGACGTCCATCACGTTGATACAGGGCGACATCACGACACAGTCGGTCGACGCGATCGTGAATGCCGCGAACTCCACACTGCTGGGCGGCGGCGGTGTCGACGGCGCGATCCACCGGCGGGGCGGCCCGGCGATCCTCGCCGAGTGCAAGGAGCTGCGGGCGGGCACCTACGAACGTGGACTACCTGTCGGCGAGGCCGTGGCCACCACGGCGGGAGACCTCGACGCACGTTGGGTCATCCACACGGTCGGACCGGTGCACTCCTACGACGAGGACCGCTCATCCCTGCTCGTCTCCTGCTACCGCGAGTCACTGCGCGTCGCAACCGAACTCGGTGCCACCACCATCGCCTTCCCGGCGATCTCGACCGGCGTCTACGGCTGGCCGATGAACGACGGCGCCCGCAAAGCGGTCGACACGGTGCGTGCCACGCTGCCGGAGACCTCGATCGAGGAGGTCCGTTTCGTCCTTTTCGACCAGCGTGCCTTCCGCGCGTTCGAGTCCGCTCTGGGCTGATCGACGGTCACTCGGGGCTGCCGGTCTCCAGCAACTTCTTGAACGCGTCCTCGTCGAGCACCGGCACGCCGAGCTGTTCGGCCTTGTCGGCCTTGGTGCCCGGCGAATCCCCCACCACCACGTAGTCGGTCTTCTTCGACACCGAACCCGACGCCTTGCCGCCGCGTTGCAGGATCGCCTCCTTGGCCCCGTCACGGGAGAAGTCCACCAGCGAACCCGTCACGACGATCGTCTTGCCCTCGAGGGTCCGCGGGATCGACTCGTCGCGCTCGTCTTCCATGGAAACGCCTGCGGCGCGCCACTTCTCGACGATGTCTCGATGCCAGTCGACGGTGAACCAGTCGTGGATCGACTGGGCGAGGGTCATTCCCAACCCCTCTACGCCGGCGAGCTGGTCGATGTCGGCGGCCTCGATGGCCTCGAGGGAACCGAATTCGGTGGCGAGGGCGCGGGCGGCGGTGGGCCCGACATGGCGGATCGACAGCCCGACCAGCACGCGCCACAGCGCCACGTCCTTGGCCTTGTCGAGGTTCGCCAGCAACCGCTTGCCGTTGGCCGAGAGCGCCCCCGCCTTGGTGGTGAACAAATCCGTGCGGATCAGGTCCTCGGCCGTCAGCGAGAAGAGGTCACCCTCGTTGGTGAGCACCCCCGCCGACAGCAGGGCCGACGCGGCCTCGTAGCCGAGCGCCTCGATGTCGAAAGAACCCCGACCGGCCAGGTGGAAGAGCCGCTCGCGCAACTGGGCCGGACAACTCTCCTGGTTCGGACAGCGGAGGTCGGCGTCGCTCTCCTTCTCCGGCCGCAGCGGCGTCTCGCAGGCCGGGCACAGTTCGGGCATCTCGAACTCCACCTCGGTGCCGTCGCGGAGATCGACGACCGGCCCGAGGACTTCGGGGATCACGTCCCCCGCCTTGCGGATGGTGACGGTGTCACCGATCAGCACACCCTTGCGCTTGACCTCCGAACCGTTGTGCAGGGTCGCGCGCGAGACCGTGGACCCGGCGACGAGCACGGGTTCGAGAACTGCGAAGGGTGTGACCCGGCCCGTGCGTCCGACGTTGACCTGGATGTCGGAGAGTTTGGTGGTGGCTTCCTCGGGCGGGTACTTGTAGGCGATCGCCCACCGCGGCGCCCGCGAGGTGGAACCGAGGCGGCGCTGCACCGTGACGTCGTCGACCTTGACCACGATGCCGTCGATCTCGTGCTCGACGTCGTGACGGTGCTCGCCCCAGTAGGCGATCTTGTCGATGATCTCGTCGGCGCCGGACACCTTGGTGGTGTGGGTCGACACCGGCAGACCCCAGGCCCCGAGCGCCAGGTAGGCGTCGTGCAACGACTCCGGTCGCCAGCCCTCCGTGTGCCCGATCCCGTGACAGATCATCCGCAGCTTGCGACGGGCCGTGACCTGCGGATTCTTCTGCCGCAGCGAGCCGGCGGCCGAGTTGCGCGGATTCGCGAACGGCGGCTTGCCCTCCGCCACGAGCGAGGCGTTGAGCGCCTCGAAGTCCTCCACCCGGAAGAAGACCTCGCCACGGACCTCGAGGACCTCGGGAATCGGGTATTCCGCGGACTCGGTCAGGCGCATCGGGATGTCGTCGATGGTGCGCGCGTTCAGTGAGACGTCCTCACCGGTGCGTCCGTCGCCACGGGTGACACCTCGCTCGAGAACCCCGTTCCGGTAGACCAGCGCCAGGGCCACGCCGTCGATCTTGAGCTCGCAGAGGAAGTCGGCCCGGGCGCCGGCGTCGGCGACCACGCGGTCGACCCAGGCGCGCATCTCGTCGTGGTCGAAGACGTTGTCCAGCGACATCATTCGCTCGAGGTGGTCCACCGCGGAGAACGCCGTGGAGAAGCCGCCCCCGACGAGCTTGGTGGGTGAGTCGGCGGCCGCGAGTTCGGGGTGCGCGTCCTCGAGCGCCTGCAGGCGTCTGAGGAGCAGATCGAACTCGCCGTCGGTGATGACCGGCGCGTCCTTCACGTAGTAGCGGAACTGGTGCTCGCGGATCTCCTCGGCGAGCGCGGTCCACTCCTCACGCAGGTCCGCCTCCGGCCCCGACTGCTCGGTGACCGGCTGACCCGACTCCGTTGTATCTGCCACGTTCCGAGGGTATCGGAGTGGTGGGACAGACCCAGCTCGTCAACCGATGCCTCGTTCGCGCGGTACTGCTTCCCTCCCGCTGATCGGATCCGATCAGCGGGACGGAGACGGGGCCGCGGGAGTTTCCGCGCCGACGATCACAACGGACCGAGCTTCGCCACCGACCGTTTCGGTGCGATCTGGCGGTAACTCGTGTCGAGGAGTTCGGCGACCTCGTCCCAGTCGGTCTCGTCGTCGAGGATCAGCCCCACCCAGCCGGCCGGGCCGAGGTAGGCGGGCAGGAAGAACCGCGGATCGTCCAGCAGCGCGGGCCGTTCGGAGTCGTCGGCGAGGACCAGGATCGATTGATCATGGCGCACCTTGCTGCCCTTGACGCCACCGCCGTAGTTGCCGAACATCTTGCCGCAGCGAAAGGTCGGGCGACCGTGCGCGACGACCTCGGTTGCGTCGGGCAGCGCGAGCGCGATCTCCCGTATGCGGCCCAGATAGGGATCCGCGTCGTCGAACATGATCGGGTGCGGCATACCGACGAGAATAGGTCTACGACGTCGGACCCGCAGGGGTTTTCAGAGCGCGGAGGGATCGCTGCCGAGCAGCTGACCGGCCTCCGCGGTGATCGCCAAGGCCGTCTTGGCCCACTTCGCCGACGCGCCGGCCAGACCACAGGTAGGCGTCACGATCACGTTGTCCGACAACACTTTGCGGTCCAGCCCGATGCGGTCGGTCAGCGCGGCGAGTTCGGTCGCCACGTGTTCGGCGGCCAGCGGACGATCGGGCGCGGTCGAAGGCACACGACCTGCGAGCAGGACGCCGCCGCGGTCGACGAGCATCCCGATGCCGTCGAGATCGGTCGCCGACGGTGCGGTGATGTCGATCGAATACGCAACCCCGGGAAGATGTTCGAGGAGGTCCCACCGCGGTGTGCCGCAATCGTGCAAGACCACCGGGACGCCGACGTGGTCGACGAGATCGGTGAGTGCGCGAGCCACCTCGACCGCCGGTATCGCCCGGATGGGGTCGAAGCGGGTCAGTGGCTTCACCGTGCCGTCGATGACCTGGCCGACCATCGGCTCGTCGATCTGGACCACCACGCGCGCACCAAGTCGGCGTTCCACCTCGGCGACGTGCTCGCGCACACCCTCCGCCGTCGACTCGACGATGTCGCGGACGGCTCCGTGGTCTTTCAGGACTCGTTGCCCGTTCGTCAGCTCGACAGATGCCGAGGTGGTGAACGGACCGGCCACCTGCACCTTGAAGATGCGGCCGGTACCGATGAAACCCGCTGTCTCCCAGAGTTCCTCGACGACGTCGAGGTCCTCGGCAAGCAGGTCCGCGGCGCGTCGGGCCAGGCGGGAGTGGCGTTGCGCCAGCCGGTAACCCCATGTCGCGGTGTCCATCGGCAGGTCGACGAGGATCGCCGCCATCCGGCCGATCAGATCCGCACCGATACCTCGCGCGGGCAGTTCGACGAGGTGGGCGAGATCGAGTTCCCCGTTCACCACCGCGGCGGCCGCACGTGCGTCGGTGCCGGGCATCGACCCCACGCCGGTGCCCACTCCGGTGGGCAGTGCCGCTCCGGTCACCGAGATGCGACGACAGTCGGCTGCGATGAGGTGGTGGCGATGCGTCCGCACCCGACGACCTGGTCGCCGCGTCGGGCATCGGGCAGGTACAGCACCGCGGCCTGACCGCGGGCGACGCCGGTGAGCGGCTCCTGCAGCGCGATGTCGATGGCGGGTTCACCGTCGACCGTGGTGGCGGTCGCGCGCACCGGCGCGAGCCCGCCGTGGGCTCGCACCTGCACCATCGCGTCGAAGGATTCGTCCGGAGTGACCCCGGAGGTCCAGACCGCGCGCGTCGCGGTGATGCCCCAGACCTGCAGATCGGCTGCCGTCCCGACAGTCACCGTTCCCGAATCCGGGTCGATCTCGGTGACGTAGCGGGGCTTGCCGTCGGCGGCCGGCGCCTCGATCCCCAGGCCCTTGCGCTGCCCGATGGTGAAACCGTGGACCCCGTCGTGCTCGGCGAGGCGCTCGCCCGACGTCGCGTCCACGATCGCGCCCGGCCGGACGCCGATGCGGGCGCCGAGGAACGCGCGGGTATCGCCGCTCGGGATGAAGCAGATGTCGTGGGAGTCCGGCTTGTCCGCGACGGCCAGGCCGCGCCGGGCCGCCTCGGCCCGGATCTCGGACTTCGGGGTGTCACCGATCGGGAACATCGCCCGCGACAGCTGATCACGCGTCAGCACGGCCAGCACATACGACTGGTCCTTGTCGGCGTCGACCGCTCGTCGTAACTCGCCGTCGGTCAGTTGCGCGTAGTGACCGGTGGCCAGCGCGTCGAAGCCGAGCGCCATCGCCTTGTCGGCGAGGGCCGCGAACTTGATCTTCTCGTTGCACGTCAGACACGGGTTCGGGGTGCGTCCGGCCGCGTAGGCCTCGACGAACTCGTCGATCACATCGTCCTTGAACCGGTCGGCGAAATCCCACACGTAGAACGGGATTCCGAGGACATCGGCGGCGCGGCGGGCGTCGGAGGCGTCCTCGCGCGAGCAGCATCCGCGCGAACCGGTGCGCAGCGCACCCGGAGCCGTCGACAACGCCAGATGAACTCCGACCACCTCGTGACCGGCCTCGACCGCCCGGGCCGCGGCAACCGCCGAGTCGACGCCGCCGCTCATCGCTGCCAATACGCGCATCAGGAGATCCTTCCGCCGGGGACCGAGACCAGTCCGGCCGCCCGCGCCCGGTCGACGACCTCGTCGATGACCGCGGCGACCGCGTCGATGTCGGCCTCGGTGGTGGTGTGGCCGAGGGAGAACCGCAGCGACGACCGCGCGTCGGCCATGTCCAGGCCCATCGCCAGGAGGACATGGCTGGCCTGGGCGACCCCGGCAGTGCAGGCCGATCCGGTGGAACACTCGACGCCCTTGGCGTCGAGAAGCATGAGCAGCGAGTCACCCTCACAACCGGCGAACGACACGTGCACGTTCCCCGGGAGGCGACGATCGCCGTCGGCACCGTTCCGCACCGTTCCGTCGACGCCGAGGAGAATGTCGGTCAGCCGGGTCTGCAGGGCGCGGACGTGCGCGGTGTTCTCGTCGAGGTGCTCGACGCACCACGACAGTGCCGCGGCCATGCCGGCCGCACCGGCGACGTCCTGGGTTCCCGAGCGCACGTCGCGTTCGTGGCCGCCGCCGTGCAGCAGCGGCACACACCCGACATCGCGACCCAGCAGCAGGGCGCCGACACCCTGCGGCCCGCCGAACTTGTGGGCGGTCAGGCTGAGCGCCGAGAGGCCGCTCGCGGCGAAGTCCACCGGCAGATGGCCGACGGCCTGGATCGCGTCGGAATGCACCGGGACGCCGAATTCGGACCCGACCGCGGCGAGCTCGGCGATCGGTTGGATCGTGCCGACCTCGTTGTTGGCCCACATCAGCGAGATGAGAGCGGTCTCGGCGGCGTGCTCCTCGAGCTCCGCGCGCAGGTCGGCGGGCGAGACGACACCGTCGGCGTCGACCGGGAGCAGGACGAGCTCGGCTCCGGCCTGCTCGGCCAGCCACTGCGCGGGGTCGAGGACGGCGTGAT
The DNA here is from genome assembly GCF_025143765.1 of Gordonia sp. p3-SID1431. Classification (NCBI taxonomy): domain Bacteria; kingdom Bacillati; phylum Actinomycetota; class Actinomycetes; order Mycobacteriales; family Gordoniaceae; genus Gordonia; species Gordonia sp. p3-SID1431. The sequence goes on along the minus strand of NZ_JAMBDT010000028.1, from coordinate 34,794 downwards.
GTTCGATCGCCGAGGTGATGATCCGGCGACGGCGGGGATCGGCGTTCCGCTGTGCCCAGTAGATCCCCTTGACCGCCAGGTTGTCGGCCTCGGTGCCGCCGCCGGTGAAGACGACCTCGGAGGGCCGGGCACCGACCGCCGCGGCGATGGCCTCGCGCGCCTCCTCGAGCCGACGACGTGCGGTGCGACCGGATCCGTGCAGCGACGAGGCGTTACCCGGCTGCGCGAAGACGGCCGTCATCGCCTCGACGGCTTCGGGCAGCATCTGCGTCGAAGCGGCGTGGTCGAGGTAGACAGGCGCCTTCACGGGCGGTCGGCTTGGCACGGGCATCGCTAGCAAGGATAAACGCGCGTAGGTCGCCAACAAATTCCGCGATCGGACGCGGAACGACAGCCCGCCTCAGACCCGCTCGAGGTAGAAGTACAAGTGACGGCCGTCGATGACTCCGCCTTTGCCGTTCATGATCCCCATCACCGTGGTGTCGTCGACGCGCTTGAAGTGGTCGATGACCGGCTGACCGTCGTAGACCATCGATGCGGTGATCTCGCCGCGGAACTCGATCGCCCACAGGCTGGCCTCGCCCTTGCCGAGTGTGGTGTTGGAGTAGAGGTTGCCGTTCTCGTCGCGGCACACCAGCGGTTGGACGTCGCTGCGTGAGGTGAACGTCTTGCCGAACCAGTTGGCCTTGGCGAGCGCGCCGTTGATCGCGTGCCCGGTGGTGAACTCGCCGCCCTTCCATGCGCCGAGCATCTCCTCGGGCCGCAGCGGCGACAGTCCCGCCCACACGGTGTCGAGGTCGGCGTCGTCAACTCGGCCGTCGACGTCCCGGAGTTCGAAGAACTTGGCGCGCGCGGCTTCTCGGGTCTGAGTGGACGTCATCGTCGGCCTCCTGGGGGTACGCGGTTGATCGTCCGCAGAGCTGCGGACGGCTACCGGAAAACCTATATCAGAGAACGGGTGATGTCACTTTCCGCGGCCGGGAGCCGCCCCGCCACGACGCGCTCACACCGACGCGCCAGCTCGCGACGATCTGCGCCGGGTTCCTCGGGCGGGTGGATGACCATCGTGACGACGAGACCACGCGCCCGCAGGACCCGCCGCAGCGTGTCGGCGGGGGTGTCGGCGCCGATGAAACTCGGTGCCGTCGCGGTGGTCCCGTCGCTGCCGACGAAACGCAACCTCACCGGCACGACCGGCACGTCCGCATCGATCGCGGCCTGGAAGAACGCGGGTCGGAATGCACCGGCCGAGCGGCCGCAGTACGTGGTGCCCTCGGGGAACACGATCACCGACGAGTCGCGGTGCAGCCGCCCGGCCACGTCGCCGACCGTCCCCGGCAGACCGCGGAGGGTGCCGCGGTCGACGGCGATGACGCCGAACCGGCGCGCGAGGGACGACACCACCGGCATCCCGACGACATCGGATTTGGCCACCACGTCAGCAGGGCTGATCAGCGCGAGCGCCAAGACGTCGAGGAACGAGATGTGGTTGGCAACCACGAGTCCGGCGCGGGCCGGGCCACCGCGCCGGTCCTCGACGCGGACGGCGATGCCCAGGGCCGCCAGCAGTGCACCCGACGCGGGTCGACGCAGGGGGCGCGGCGGACGGCGACGCAACCGCGCCACTGCGCCGGCGGTCAGCGCCGCCCAGACGATCCACACCACGACCACGACGAGTCGGCACAGACGCCACGCGACGATCGTCGCGCCGGTGACCGCGTCGAACCGCCCGGCCCGCGGTGCACCGATGCAACCGTCGCCACAGGTGCTGATCGGGAACCACGGGTGCGCGAGCGCGCCGGCCGGGCGGGCAGGCGGACACGCGGCGTGTCCGCGTCGGGGACGCTCGGAGCGAGGGGCGACCGGACCGACCAGCAGGGCGGTCATCGTGCCGCGCCCCCGGGCTCCGGCGTGGCGTCCGCGCGGGCCGAACCGAGCCGTCGGGCACTCGATCGCAGCCGGTCGAGGTATCGCTTGTTGGCACCTTCGCGGTCGAGCAGGGTCAGGAAATCCGCGACGTCGAAGACGTCGTCGACCGCCGGCTCGCCACAGATGCGGGCGCCGAGGCGGAGGTATCCACGCATCAGAGCCGGCATCGCGACCGTGTCGGACGGCACGATGTCGTCGAGCAGGCGTCCGCCGATGCGCGCCGGTGCCAGCGGGTGGGCACGTCGCTCGGGGTCCCGGTGGTCGTCCCGCAGACGATCGCGCAGGGCGCGCAGCGACGACCCCGGCAGCCATTCACCCGGCGTGTGCAGGGGCACCGACACACAGCCCATCAGGTATCGCAGGTCGGCGTCGTCCATGTACTGCAGCAGCGCCGCCCACATCAGCGCGGTGACCGACCCGTCGCGGTACTCGGAGTGGACACACGCCCGACCCAATTCGACGGTGGCGGAGACGATGTCGTTCATCTCGCGGAGGTCGAACTCGGTGGCCGAGTACCAGCCGCCGGCGGCGATCGCCCGCGCCGGGGAGAGCAGGCGCGCACACCCGACGACCCCGTCGTCGGCGTGGCGGACGATGAGGTGCTCGCAGAAGGCGTCGAACCGGTCGGCGTCCCGTCCGGTGACCGCGTCACCGATGCAGTTGGAGAAGCCGGGTTCGTCGGCGAAGACGCGATACCGCAGTTCCTGGGCGGCGACGATGTCGGCGGGATCGTCGGACACGAGGACCCGGATGGGCCCCGCGGTGAGCAGGGTCGTCGGCACGGCCCGCGAGAACCGAGCGCGCGCGACATGGCTGGTGCGGACTGGCGACTGCATGGCGTTCATGACTCGAATGGAAACGAGACCGGGCATCGGCAGGACCACCGCAGCGTGTCGTGTCGGTGCGGGTTCGATGAACTCGGGCCGCCACCGGATGAACAGGCCTCGCCACGGCCACCTGCGGGTGAACGACCCCCGAACGCACGGTGACCCCCGACGGGGAGTCGGGGGTCACCGGGTCCTGCAGTTGATCAGCTCATGATCACTTGCGCTTCTTGACCTCTTCGGTCAGCTGCGGCGCAACGTTGAACAGATCGCCGACGACGCCGTAGTCGGCGATCTCGAAGATCGGGGCCTCTTCGTCCTTGTTGACGGCCACGATCGTCTTCGAGGTCTGCATGCCGGCGCGGTGCTGGATGGCGCCCGAGATGCCCAGGGCGACGTACAGCTGCGGCGACACGGTCTTACCGGTCTGACCGACCTGGAACTGACCGGGGTAGTAACCGGAGTCGACGGCCGCGCGCGAAGCGCCCACGGCGGCACCGAGCACGTCGGCGAGTTCTTCGACGACGGAGAACTTCTCGGCGCTGCCGACACCGCGACCACCCGAGACGACGATCGACGCCTCGGTCAGTTCGGGACGATCGCCGCCGACGTTCGGCTCGACCTTGGTGATCTTGACCGCGCCCTCTTCCTGAGCCGGGACCTCGACGTCGACACGCTCGCCGGCGCCGGCCTGCGGAGCGGCCTCGACGCCACCGGGGCGGATCGAGAAGACCGGGACCTCGCCCTTGGCCTGGGCGTCGACGGTGTAGGCGCCACCGAAGATGGAGTGGATGCCCACGCCGCCTTCCTTGACGTCGACGATGTCGGCGAGGACGCCCGAGCCGAGGCGCACGGCCAAGCGGCCGGCGATCTCCTTGCCGTCGGCGGTGGCCGCGACGAGGATGCCGGCCGGCGAGGCGGTCTCGGCGATCGAGGCCAGCACGTCGACCTGCGGGGTGATGAGGTAGCTACCCGCATCGTCGGACTCGGCGACGTAGATCTTCTCCGCGCCGGCCTCCTTGAGTCCGTCGAGGATGCCGTCGGCCGAGCCGGGCTTGCCGACGACGACCGCCGACGGGGTGCCGAGTGCGCGGGCGGCGGTGATGAGCTCGCTGGTGACCTTCTTCAGGGCGCCTTCGGCGTCCTGTTCCACGAGAACGAGTACTTCTGCCATGGTGGTTTTCTCCTGAATGTCTGGGGGTTCGCCGGTGGTCTGCGTGGAGAAGGTCAGATGATCTTCTGGCCGACCAGGTACTCGGCGACCTTGGTGCCGCCGTCGCCTTCGTCGGTGACGCGCTCGCCCGCGGTCTTCGGCGGCTTCGGGGTGTTCGCCGTCACGACCGAGCCGGCGTTCTCCAGGCCCACATCGCTTGCCTCGACGTCGATCTCGGCGAGGGTCAGGACGGTGACCTCCTTCTTCTTGGCGGCCATGATGCCCTTGAAGGAGGGGAAGCGCGGTTCGTTGATCTTCTCGTTCACGCTGACGATGGCCGGCAGGCTGGCCTCGACGTGGAAGATGCCGTCGTCGGTCTCTCGCTCGCCCTTGAGGGTCTCGCCCTCCAGGGTCAGCTTGCGCAGGTGGGTCAGGTGCGGGAGCTCGAGGTACTCGGCGATCATGGCCGGGATGGCGCCGACGCGACCGTCGGTGGCCTCGTTGCCGGCGATGACCAGCTCGACACCCTCGACCGTGCCGAGCGCCCGGGCCAGCACGTAGGCGGTCTGGACCGCGTCCGAGCCGTGCATGAGGTCGTCCTTGATGTGGATCGCCTTGTCGGCGCCCATGGACAGGGCCTTGCGGATGGCGTCGGTGGCGCGCTCGGGACCCGCCGTCAGGATGGTGACCTCACCGCCGTCGGCCTCCTTGATCTTCAGCGCTTCCTCGACGGCGCGTTCGTTGATCTCGTCCAGGACGGCGTCGGCGGCCTCACGGTCCAGGGTGTAGTCGTCGTCGGACAACTTGCGCTCGGACCATGTGTCGGGAACCTGCTTGATCAGTACGACAATGTTTGTCATGGGTCTACGTCGACCTCCTGCATCGGGTTCGGCAACTTACCGGCGGGTAAGGCCATGGGTCCCCACCACTTTAGCGTCTTCTATGTTTCCACTAAACATCGACTAGCTCACACAATGCACGCTACCGTTCGCTCGCTCGGTACGACGGCCCCGGCGGTCCCCGGGGCATGCCCTACTCTCTGTCAGATGACTGAAGCAGACCTCGGATCGTCGCGCGGGACGGCAACCACTGGTCTCGAGGCGCTCGACACCGACCAGCAACTGGCGCTGACCGGCGAGCGAACGGTCCCGGGGATTCCCGCCGAGAACTACTGGTTCCGGCGCCACGAGATCGCCTACCGCCACATCGCCGACCGGTGCGCGGGCCACGACGTCCTCGAAGCCGGCTCCGGCGAGGGGTACGGCGCCGCGATGATCGCCGACGCCGGGGCGTCGTCGGTGGTCTGCGTCGACTACGACGCCGCCGCGGTCGAACACACCCGACGCCGCTATCCCCAGCTCGTCGTCCACCAGGGCAACCTCGTCGACCTCCCCCTCGCCGACGCCTCGGTCGACATCGTGGTCAACTTCCAGGTCATAGAACACATCTGGGATCAGCCGCGATTCGTCGCCGAATGCCACCGCGTGCTGCGTCCGGGCGGGGTCCTGCTCATGTCGACGCCCAACCGCATCACCTTCTCCCCCGGTCGCGACACACCGCTCAACCCGTTCCACACCCGTGAGCTCGACGTGGCCGAACTCACCGAACTGCTTCTCGACGGCGGCTTCGTGATCGACGCGATGTGGGGAGTCGTCCACGGACCGCGCCTTCGCGCCCTGGACACCAGATGGGGCGGTTCGCTCATCGACGCCCAGATCGAGCGTGCGCTCGCCGGCGAGCCCTGGCCGGACGAGCTGGCCGCGGATGTCGCCGGCGTGGTCGCCGCGGACTTCGATGTCGTCGATTCCGGCGTGTACGACATCGACGACTCGCTCGACCTGTTCGCCGTCGCGTTGCGGGGCTGAGGGTGACCACCCGCACCGAACCCGTCCCGGGCCAGTTCACGCTGGTCCTGCACTCGCATCTGCCGTGGCTTACCAATCACGGCCGTTGGCCGGTCGGCGAGGAGTGGCTGTATCAGTCGTGGGCCGCGTCGTACCTGCCGCTGTTCGACACGCTCGAGCGGCTGGCCGCCGACGGTTTCACCGACCAGCTCTCCCTCGGGATCACGCCGGTGCTGGCCGCGCAGCTCGACGATCCGCACTGTGCGTCGTCGATGTACGAGTGGCTCGCCGACTGGCAGCTCCGGGCCACGCAGGCAGCGATGTCCCGCGACGCCGACCGAGCCGCGGCGGGCCGCCGTGAGTACCTCGACGCCCAGCGCGCGCTGGACACCTTTGCGTCCCGATGGCGTCACGGCGCGTCGCCACTGATCCGCGGACTGGCCTCGAGCGGCGTCGTCGAGATCCTGGGCGGCCCCCTGGCCCACCCGTTCGCACCGCTGCTCGACCCGCGACTGCGCCGGTTCTCGCTGACCGAGGGGCTCGCGGACGCCCATGCGCGGTGGGGTTTCGATCCGACCGGGATCTGGGCACCCGAGTGCGCCTTCGCGCCAGGGATGGAAATGGAGTACGACCGCGCGGGCGTGCGCCACTTCATGGTCGACGGGCCCGCCTTGCACGGCGACACCGCGCTGGGACGCCCCGTCGGCGACAGCGCCGTCGTCGCCTACGGACGTGACCTGACGGTGAGCTATCGCGTCTGGTCGCCGAAGTCGGGCTATCCGGGTCATGGCGCCTATCGGGATTTTCACACCTATGACCACGAGACCGGGCTCAAGCGGTTCCGGGTCACCGGCCGGACCGTGTCCGGGCAGGACAAGAAGCCCTACGACCCGGCGCGCGTCGACGCGGTTCTGGGCCGGCACGTCGAGGACTTCGTCGCGCATGTGCGGCAGCGTCTGGTCGACGAGTCCGCGCGGATCGGCCGGCCCGCGCTGGTGGTCGCCGCGTTCGACACCGAATTGTTCGGGCACTGGTGGCATGAGGGCCCGGTCTGGCTGGATCGGGTGCTGCGACGTCTGCCCGAGGTCGGGGTCACCGTCGGGACACTCGCGGGCGCAACGCAGGCCGGGCTCGTCGGCGCGCCCATCGACCTCCCCAGGTCGTCGTGGGGGTCGGGTAAGGACTGGCGGGTGTGGAACGGCCCGGCCGTGCAGCACCTGGTCGACCTGAACGCCGAGGTCACCGAGACGGCGCTCGACGCGGTCGCCAAGCTGCGGCAACGGGGGAATGCACGCAGCCGGGTCGCCGATCAGATCGTGCGCGAGGCGCTGCTGACAGTGTCCTCGGACTGGCCGTTCATGGTGTCGAAGGACACCGCGGCGCAGTACGCTGTGTCGCGAGCTCACACGCATGCGCATGCCACCCGCGAGATCAGCGACGCGGCGATGCGGGGCCGCGACGACGCAGCCGAGACGCTCGCCGCCGCCTGGGCGCGTGCCGACAATCTCTTTCCCGCACTCGATGCGCGCCGGCTGCACACGGCTCTGACCGCCGACCGGGTCGGTGTCGAGGGGGGAATCCGATGAAGGTGTTGTTCGTGTCGTGGGAGTACCCGCCGGTGGTGGTGGGCGGACTCGGCCGGCATGTCCATCACCTCGCCACCGAGATGGCCGCCGCCGGGCACGACGTGGTCGTGCTGACCCGGCGTCCGTCGGGGACCGATGCGGTGACTCATCCGACGACGGACACCGTCGTCGAGGGTGTTCGGGTTCTGGCCGTCGCCGAGGACCCGCCGGAGTTCGAGTTCGGGCAGGACATGATGGCCTGGACGCTGGCGATGGGGCATGCATTCGTGCGGGCGGGACTTCGGATTCTGCACGGCGCCGGAAGCGGAGCGAGCGGGCCGGATCCGCACGGCGCCGGGAGCGGAGCGATCGGGTCGCGATGGGTGCCGGAGGTCGTGCACGCGCATGATTGGCTGGTCGCCCACCCGGCCATCGCGCTGGCCGAGTTCTTCGATGTGCCATTGGTTTCCACGATCCACGCGACGGAGGCCGGGCGGCACAGCGGCTGGGTGAGCGGTCGGACGAACCGGCAGGTGCATTCGGTCGAGTGGTGGCTGGTGTCCGAATCCGATGCTCTCATCACGTGTTCGGCGTCGATGCGCGACGAGGTGAACCGACTGTTCGGCTACGACGCCACCGACATCACGGTGATCCACAACGGCATCGACATCCGTACGTGGCCGTTCGCCGAACGTGCTCGGACGAGCGGTCCGGCCGAGCTGCTGTTCGCGGGTCGGCTCGAATACGAGAAGGGCGTGCAGGATCTGCTCGCGGCTCTCCCCCGGATCCGGCGCAGCCATCCGGGTACGACGCTGACGATCGCCGGTGACGGCACTCAGCGGGACTGGCTGATGGAGCAGGCGCGCAAGCATCGGGTCGGCAAGGCGGTGCGGTTCGTCGGCCCGGTCGACCACACCGAGTTGGTTACGCTGATGCACCGCTGCGACGCCATCGTGCTGCCGAGTCGCTACGAGCCGTTCGGGATCGTGGCGCTGGAGGCGGCGGCGACCGGCGTGCCCTTGATCGTGTCCACGGCCGGGGGTCTGGGTGAGGCGGTTCGCGAGCCGGACACCGGGCTGACGTTCGAGCCCGCGGATGTCGCCGGTCTGGCCGCGGCGGTCCGGGCCACGCTGTCCGATCCGGGCGCGGCCGCGCAGCGAGCACTGCGGGCTCGGGCGCGGCTCACCGCGGAGTTCTCCTGGGCCGAGGTCGCCGAGCGCACCGCGAGCGTGCACCTCGCCGCGAAGCGTCGGGTCCGGCACGCGATCGGACGGCCCGACATCCCGGAACGCCCGCTGCCGGAACGGGACCCGGGCCAGGCATAGCCCCCTGCTCCCTGAGGAGCCCGGAGCCTGCGGAGGGCCTCCACCCCCTGCTCCCTGAGGAGCCCGGAGCCTGCGGAGGGCGTCACGAAGGGTCCCGCTCGGCCGCGGCCTTCTTCCGTTCGATGTCGGCGAGGGCGCGTTCGAGTTCGGCGCGTTCGGCGGCGTTCGAGGCCCAGTCGTCCATCCGGTTCTTGACCACCCGGGCGGGGGCGCCGACCGCGATGGCGTAGTCGGGGATGACGCCCTTGACCACCGCGTGCGAGCCCAGCACGCATCCTCGCCCGACGATGGTGTTGCGCAGCACCGACACCTTGGCCGCGACCCACGTGTCCGGCCCGATGCGCACCGGGCCCTTCACGATGCCCTGGTCTTTGATCGGCAGCGTGATGTCGTCCATCTTGTGGTCGAAGTCGCAGATGTAGCACCAGTCGGCGATGAGGGTGGAACCGCCGATCTCGAGGTCGAGGTAGGAGTTCACCACGTTGTTGCAGCCGAAGACGGTCTTGTCGCCGATGCGGAGGCTGCCCTCGTGGCAGCGGATGGAGTTGCCGTCGCCGATGTGGACCCAGCGACCGATCTCCATGCGCGCGAGTTCCGGCGTCGCGTGGATCTCGACGTTGCGCCCGAGGAACACCATGCCCCGCAGCACGATGTGCGGATTGGCCAGGCGAAACCGCGCCAGGCGGTAGTAGCGCACGAGGTACCACGGTGTGTACGCCCGGTTGCGTCTGATCCATCGCAGCGAGTCCAGCGTGAGAAAACGCGCCTGGTCGGGGTCGCGGCGTCGGCCCGCGCGCCGGCGGGACCGGTACGACGCATTCCACATGGTGGTCATGACCAGAAACCCTAATCGACGCGATTTTCGCGCACGATAGGCTCACTGCTGGCGCGGAGGGTGCCGTTCGATGGCATGCCCGGCGCCTGGACACGACGCAGAACAGGGCACGACGACGAGGAGCAGGATGGCTTTGGCACGACCGCAGGTGTCTCGACGCCGCCGATCCGCGCTGACCCGCCCGCTCGTCGCGCTGACGGCCGTGTGCTCGATGGCGCTCGCCGCCTGCTCGGACGGCCACATCGACGTCCGCTCCGTGCCGAGCGTCGGCTGGCCCAGCTACGGGGGCGTCCCGGGCAACGCCAACTTCGCGTATGCCGATGTGCCGGAGGACCTCACGCTGAGCTGGACACGGCCGACCGGCGGCCCGGTCACCGCGCCGGTGACGATCTCCGGCAAGGGGAACGTGGGCGTGACGTCGAATGCGGCGCAGGGATGCAACGTGCTCGTGCTCGACAGCCGCTCCGGACGCAAGAACTTCTGCAAGGACATGCGGGCCGGTGTCGAGATCAACGCGATGCTCGTCGATCAGTACGACCAGCCCTATCTCGGCGAGGAGACGACCTTCCTCGCCTTCAATGCCGGCGGCGCCATCCGCTGGCGGGCCGGCGTGATCGGGGTACCGCTGTCGGCGAAGTTCGCGGCCCCGAACGAGGTGCTGGTCGCCACCACACAGGGTCAGATCCTGCTGATCGACACCCAGCGCAACGAACTCCTCGCGCCTGAGGTGAGACTGCGCGACGACGCCGATCCCGCGCAACCGCTCCGCGGCTTCGGCGATTGCGTGAGCAACGGGCCGCAGTGCGCGATCCCCGCCCCCGCTGCCGTCGACACCGAACGAGAACGCTTCTTCCTCAACTTCTTTCCCCAGGGCGCAGCGACGTCGCAGATCCGCGCGATGAAGTACGGCGCCGTTGCCGGGAACCGCGAAGTCCGGACCGCGTGGCAGGCCGACGTCCCCAGCGGCGTCATCGGGACCCCGACGCTCTCGGCCGACGGCGCGACCGTCTATGCGTTCTCGCGCGACGGCAAGATCGTCGCCCTGAACGCCGAGGACGGATCGACGCGGTGGACCTACGACATCGGCGGCCACGGATTCGCGACGATGACCGTCTCCCCGGACGGTCTGATCATCCCGACCGGTTCGCTGGGCGCCCCGCTGACTCTGCTGCGTGATCGGGGCGATGGTGCCGAACAGGTCTGGCAGCGCACCGATCTGGCGACGGTGAGCCTGTCCGCCTTGACCCAGCAGCAGACCGCGTGGACGGTCGCCCGCGATCCCGGCAAGGACTCCCTGTCGCTGGTCGAGGTGTCCACGACCGACGGCGCGACGAAACGGACTCTGCCGCTGCCGGATTCACGCGGTTTCGCGACCGGCGTCTCGGTGTCCTACTCCGGACAGATCGCGACCGCGACCAATCTCGGCGAGGTGTACTTCTTCGACAGCAAGGCCGATCTCGACTAGGTGTTCGTAGAGTGCGGGATTCGTACTGGAAACCGATACAGATCCCGCACTCTGCGTGGTCGGGTTGGTTTCAGAACCGGACACCCGGCTCACAGATGAACGCGACACCCTTGCGCCCGATCCGGGTCAGCACCACCGACAACGGCCGGGAGCCTCTGAGCTTGAGCTTCTTCCGCAATCGGTCGGGGTCGACGTCGAGTCCGCGGACGAGGATCTCGAGGGGGCCGCAGTCGAGCGCCGCGAGCGCCTTCCGGAGTGCCTTCTCGGTCACGCCCGTCTGCTCGATCACCCGGAATCCGCGGGCGCCGTCGGGGACGGAATCACCCGTCAGATAGGCGATCTGCGGATCGAGTTGCCAGAGCCCGGACCGGTGGGCATAGTGCTTGACCAGCCCGGCGCGCACGATCGCCCCGTCCGGGTCGACGATCCACTCCCCCGCCTCACCGGCCGGCACGTCGTCGTCCTCGCGGTCGGTGACCTCGACCTCGGCGACCGTTCCGTCGGCGCGGGTGCGCAGCACGGTGGCCCGCCGGCCGGGCTCCACACCCGGGCCCGTCCACAGGCACGCCTCGCGCACGCCGCCGTCGAGTGAGGTGACCTGGACCTCGCCGTCGAAGCCATAGCGGTTTCGCAGCATCTGATGGTCCAGTCCGGGAGCGCATTTCACGATGAGCCCGCGACCGGGATAGGTCGTCAGCAGCTCGAAGAGCGGTGGGGTCAGCTGATCGAGCCGGAAGATGCGGCCCGCATCCGATCGCCGCGCGGGATCGGCGAGGAGCACGTCCGCGGTCGAGGTCGGGGTGAGCGCGTCCGCGACCAGCAGCGTCGCCTCCGGCACGTTGGAACGCGCCATCGCGAGCCGGACCCGGTCGATGTCGCTGCCGATGACACCCGAGATGCCGTTGGCGCGCACCAGCTCTCGCAACTCCGCCCCGATCGAACAGGTCAGGTCGTGCACCACCGATTCCGGGAACCGCGCCGCGATCTCTTCCGCACGGTGCGCGGCGACCACCGACGCGGTCGCCTGCTGCAGGGCGTCATCGGTGAGCAGGAGGCCCTCGGCATCGCGCAGCTTCGAGCGGGCGCGCCTACGACACTGCACCGTCTCGATCAGTGCGGCGTCGTGGGGCGCGTATCGGCTGCGTACCTCGGTGATGTCAGCCAGCATCGTCGACGGGGTGAGCTCGAGGCCGGACACCGTGTCGAGCGCCTTCTCGCCGTGCCGCGACCGCAGGAACGCGACGTCGTCGAGATCGAAGGAGTAGCCCATGGCCTGACGACGGAACCGCCTACTGCGGCTTCGTCCCCGTCACCACGACGTTGTAGAAGAACTTCGGGGGTACGACCTTGCGGAGCACGTTCTCGTCGAGCCAGGTCAGCCGCTTCCATCCGCCGAAGGCGAATCGCGCCCAGCCCCACCCCAGCTTCTCCGGCGGCACCGCGGCCTCGAAGGTGCGGACCGGCCAGCCGAGCATCGCGGCGGCCAGTTCCTCGGTGGCCGTGTCCACCTTCTGCGCACCGGCCGCGCGCGCGATACCGGCGAGCTCGTCGGGATCGAAGGTGTGGATGTCGACCACGGCCTCGAGCGCGGCCGCGCGGGAGGACTCGTCGAGCTCCTCCTGCGGGCGCCGCCATCCCTGCAGCGGACCGAACTTGGTGACGTTCGTCGTGGCGAACCACGTCGCGCGACTCATCCAGCGTGCGTAGAAGTCGCCGATCGTCGACGGTTCCCCCGCGAAGATGAACCGACCGCCCGGCTTGAGTACGCGCAGCACCTCGCGAAGCGCCTGCTCGACATCCGGGATGTGGTGCAGCACAGCGTGTCCGACGACGAGGTCGAAGGTGTTGTCGTCGTACGGGATCTTTTCCGCGTCGGCGACCCGGCCGTCGACATCGAGACCGAGGTTCTCCGCGTTGCGCAGGGCGACCTTGACCATGCCCGGCGAGAGGTCGGTGACCGACCCCTTCGACGCAACACCCGACTGCATCAGGTTCAGCAGGAAGAAGCCGGTGCCACAACCGAGTTCCATCGCGCGGCCGTACGGCAGGGGCTCGTCGGTGGACACGGCGTCGAAACGGCCACGCGCGTAGTCGATGCAGCGTTCGTCGAAGCTGATCGACCACTTCTCGTCGTAGGTCTCGGCCTCCCAGTCGTGGTAGAGCACCTGGGCGAGTTTGGTGTCGGTGAGGGCCGCCTTGACCTGTTCCTCGGTGGCGTGCGGATTGGGAGCGGGATCGGTGCCCGGTGTGGCGTCGGTGGTCATGATCGCTTCCTGTGTGCGTGGTGATGGGGTGCTGTGGTCGAGGGGTACGCGGCGACGACGGCTCAGCGGCCGACGAATTCCGCCTTCCCCGGCCCGTTCTCGAGGAACGAAGTCAGACCGATGGCGCGGTCCTCGGTCGCGAATAGCGGGGCGAACAACTGCTCTTCGATCTTGAGCCCGGTGTCGAGGTCGACGCCGAGCCCCTGATCGACGGCCTTCTTGATCGCGGCGAGCGCCACCGAGGCGGCGCCGTCGAACTGTCCGGCCCAGGCGAGCGCGGCGTTGTAGACCTCGTCCGGCGCGACGACCTCGTCGACGAGTCCGATCGCCAGCGCCTCCGCGGCGTCGACGAAGCGGCCGGTGAACATCAGGTCCTTGGCCTTCGACGGCCCGATGAGGCGTGCCAGCCGCTGCGTGCCGCCGCCGCCGGGGATGAGACCGAGCAGGACCTCGGGCAGCCCGAGCTTCGCGTTGTCACCCGCGATCCGCCGGTCGGCACCCAGCGCGACTTCGAGGCCACCGCCGAGCGCGTACCCGGTGATGGCCGCGACGGTCGGCTTCGGGATGGCGGCGATCGCGCCGAGATCGCTCTGCAGGCGACCCGCCACCCGGCTCATCTCGGCGTAGCCGACGTCCCGCATCTCCTTGACGTCCGCGCCGGCCGCCAGGATCTTCGGGCCGCCGTAGACGACGACGGCCTTGATGTCGGCGCGGACCGTGGCCTCCTCGGCCGCGGCGGCCAGTTCGGCCTGCACCTGCCGGCTCAACGCGTTCATCGGCGGCCGGTGCAGCAGGATGGTGCCGACCCCCGGATGAGCGTCGGAGCACTCGAGGGTCACGAACTCAGGCATGGTCGAAGGCTACCGGTAGGTAAGTCCGATCGATGCCCCAGCCCGGCGACCCAGGCCGACGACCCGGCACGCACGACGCGGCCCGGAGTCCGCCGCTCGCCGGCATCGGAGCCATACAGTGGCGGTCATGGCGAAAACGTCGGGTTCCGCAGGTGATCCCATCGAACTCGAGGTCGGCGACCGCACCGTCCGGCTGTCGAGTCCCGACCGCGTCTACTTTCCCGAGCGCGGTGAGACCAAGCGCGATCTCGCCGAGTACTACCTGTCCGTCGGCGACGGGATCGTCCGTGCGCTGCGCGACCGTCCGTGCATGCTGCACCGGTTCCCCAAGGGCGTCAGCGGCAACAAGGTCCACCAGAAGCGCGTCCCCGCCGGCGCGCCGGACTGGCTGGAGACCACCGAGATCTACTTCCCGCGGTACGGCCGCACCGCCGACGAACTGTGTGTCACCGAGTTGGCGTCGGTGATCTGGGCGGTGCAGATGTCGACCGTCGAGTTCCACCCCTGGAACTCACGACGCGACGACCCCGAGTCGCCCGACGAGTGGCGTATCGACCTCGACCCGATGCCCGACTGCACGTTCCCCCGGATCCGGCGGGTGGCGCACGTCGTCGAAGAGGTTCTCGACGAACTGGGTATGCGCGGGTTCCCCAAGACCTCGGGCGGTCGCGGGCTGCACATCTACGTCCGCATCGCGCCGGAGTGGGGCTTCCCACAGGTCCGGCGTGCGGCGCTGGCCTTCGCTCGGGAGGTCGAGCGTCGGGCGCCCGACGACGTGACGACGACCTGGTGGCGCAAGGACCGCGACCCGGCGGCGGTCTTCGTCGACTACAACCAGAACACCCGCGACCACACCATGGCGTCGGCATACTCCGTGCGCGGCAACGAGCGGGCCACCGTGTCGACGCCGATCACCTGGGCCGAGATCGACGACATCGAACCCGACGATTTCACCATCGCCACCGTGCCGGCCCGGTTCGCCGAACTCGGAGACCTGCACGCGGAGATCGACGACGTCGCGCACCGACTCGACACCCTCATCGACTGGGCCGACCGCGACGACATCGGCACCGACGAGGACGCCGAGATCATCGATATGGATCGGTGATGTCGCGTAACGACCGCAATGCCTTCTCCAGGGCGGCGAACTGAGCGTCGCCGAGATGCTCGCGCCACTCCTCCTGCTGCGCCTCGACCTCTCGCGCGGCGACCTCGCACAGATGAACGCCGCGCTCACTCAGCGTCACCAGCCGGGCGCGACGGTCGGACGGGTCCGGCACCCGGGTCAGGTAGCCAGCCGCCTCGAGTTGGTCGACGATGCCACCCGCGGTCTGCTTGGTGACACCCGCCTGCTCGGCGAGATCGGTCAGCCGCATGGGTTCGGGTGCCAGCCGCTGTAGCACCCGGGACTGCGCCGGAGTGATGTCGTCGGCCCCTTCCTCGGCGATCCGTGCCAACACCCGGCGCTCGGTCGCGCGGTGGGCGATGAACATCAGGACGGCGATCTGCGGGTCGGACACGACGTTGACTTTAGTACGAAACCCTGACTAATATCAGTCAGGGAACCTGACTATCTGTGCGGCGGGAGCGACCGATGGACACCGACCTCATCTGGCAGCGCATCGACGAGCAACGACTCGAACTCGCCGCACTGATCGAGACCCTCACGCCCGAGCAACTCGCCACCCCGTCGCTGTGCGACGCGTGGACGGTGCGCGACGTCGCGGTCCACCTCACCCACTCCCACACCTCACCGGCACGAGCGATGATCGCCGCGTGCCGATACGGTTTCCGGTTCAACACGATGATCCGCGAACTCGCGCTGCGCGACGACACCACGGCGGGCGAGGCCGCCTCGAAGTTGCGCGCCATGGTCGGTTCGCGTCGGCATCCGATCGGGACGACTCCCATGGCGCCGCTGCTGGATTCGCTCCTGCACGGGCAGGACATCGCGGTCCCGCTCGGACTCGACCGGCCGATGCCGACCGACGCCGCGACGGCGTGCGCCGACTACCTGTGGTCGACGGGTTTCCCGTTCCACGCACGTCGCCGGAACGAGGGACGACGCTACGTGGCCACCGACTGCGACTTCGCGGCCGGGACAGGCGCGGTCGTCGAGGCGCCGATCCGCGACATCGTCATGCTGTTCGGCGGACGGACGAACGCCGCCGGGGCTCTGGCGCCCTCAACCTGACAGCGCGTCCGGTCAGAGCGTGATCTCGGGCGGCTGCTGATCGCCGAGAGTCCGGAAGTACTCGTCGGAGCCGGGGAAACCGAGGCCGGCCAGCCCGGCGCCGGGTGTCACGTTCGGCAGGATCGGTTCGATGACACGTTCGGCGTCGAGCAGTTCGTCGATGGTCGAGAACTGCGAGACGTAGTTGAGCTGCGACCACGTGGGCGGCATGAGGAAGTGCTGGCCCGCGGCCCAGGAATCGATCGCGACCCGGGCGTTCACCCACCGGGCGACCTCGGCTTCGGTGGTCTCGGCGTCGGCGTGCTGTCCGTCGGGCATCGCCGCCAGGAAGAACCGGGTGTCGTAGCGCCGCTTCTCGTTCACCGGGGTGATCCAATGCGCGAGCGGACGCAACAGATCGGCACGCAGCGTCAGTCCGCGCGCGGTGAGGAACTGCGCGAACGACAACGACTTCTCGACGAGGCGTCGCCGATCCTCGGCCAGTCCCTCCGGGTCGGCGAAGGCGCCGTCGGCATCGGTCGCGAGCAGGACGCCGCATTCTTCGAACGTCTCGCGGACGGCCGCGCACACCAGGGCCTGGGCGATCTCGGCGTCGCTGCCGAATTGCCCGGCCCACCAGGTGGCCTCGGGACCCGTCCACGCCAGGTCGGCGTCGGCGTCCCGGTTGTCGACGCCGCCGCCCGGGAACACCGTCATTCCCCCCGCGAAGGCCATCTGTTTGACGCGGCGTTGGAGAAACACCTCGATGCCGTCGGCAGCGTCGCGGACGAGCACGACGGTCGCGGCATCCCGCAACGGTGCAGACACGATGTCCGGGCCCTGCTGCTGTGTCGACGTCATTCAGTTACCTCCTGCTGCTCGACGGTGGCCACCCGCACGGCGCCGGCGCCGCGCGAAGTACCGGCCGTCGACTTTGTCCAGAACGATCTGCTGGTGGAAGGCGGCGGTGAGGTTCTCACTCGTGAGTACCTCCTCGAGCAGCCCCTGGGCCACCACGCCACCCTCGGACAGGATCATCGCATGTGTGAAACCTTCGGGGATCTCCTCGACGTGGTGGGTGATCAGCACGATGGCCGGGGCGTCGGGGTCGGCGGCCAGACGCGCGAGACGATCGACGAGTTCTTCGCGGCCACCCAGGTCGAGCCCGGCGGCCGGTTCGTCGAGCAAGAGCAGTTCGGGGTCGGTCATCAGCGCGCGCGAGATCACGACACGCTTGCGCTCGCCCTCGGACAGCGTGCCGAAGCGACGGTCCGCGAGGTGCTCGGCGCCCATCGATTCCAGCGATTCGACGGCCTGCGCACGGTCCATGGCGTCGTAGCTCTCGCGCCACCGCCCCAGGACCGCATATCCCGCCGAGATGACGACGTCGCTGACAATCTCCTCCGGCGGCACTCGATCGACCAGCGACGGGCTCGAGACCCCGATCCGGGTCGACAGCTCGCGGATCTCGACCCGGCCGAGCTTCTCGTTGAGCACGAAGGCGGTGCCCGACGTCGGGTGGATCTCCGCCCCGGCCAGTCGGATCAGTGTCGTCTTGCCCGCGCCGTTGGGTCCGATGATCACCCAGCGTTCGTCCAGTTCCACCTGCCACGACAGCGGGCCGACGAGAGTCTTGCCGCCTCGAACGACGGCGACGTCGCGAAAATCGATCAAGAGGTCGGGATCGGATTCGGTCACTCCCCCATCCTGCACCACGAGGGAATGGTCGACCCGTTCGACTCACGGCAGACCGGACGGCGGGAATAGTCCGGGGCGTCGGCCGCATTGAACATCGTCGTGACCCCTTCGAACCTCCCCTTGTCGATCCTGGATCTCGCGCAGATCGGTCGTGACGAGACTGCCGCGCAAAGCCTGTCCGCCAGTGTCGATCTCGCACAGAACGCGGAGAAGTGGGGCTACCGCCGGATCTGGTACGCCGAGCACCACAACATGTCGGCCATCGCGTCGTCGGCACCGGCGGTGCTCATCGCACACATCGCCGCGCACACCTCGACCATCCGTCTCGGCGCCGGCGGCGTGATGCTGCCGAATCATTCCCCGCTGACCATCGCCGAGCAGTTCGGCACCCTCGCCGAACTCCATCCCGGGCGCATCGACCTCGGGCTCGGGCGCGCGCCCGGCAGCGATCAGCAGACCTTCGCGGCCCTGCGCCGCACCCACGCCTCCGCGGAGCGGTTCCCGCACGACGTCCTGGAGCTGCAGGCCTTCCTCGGCGACGAGTCGCGTGTCGAAGGCGTTCGCGCGACCCCGGGCGCGGGCACCCACGTGCCGCTCTACATCCTCGGCTCGTCGCTGTTCGGCGCGCAGCTCGCCGCGGCCCTCGGACTTCCGTACGCCTTCGCCTCCCACTTCGCGCCGCAGGCGCTCACCGAGGCCGTGGCGTTGTACCGCCGCGAGTTCCGGCCGTCGGAGGTCCTCGCCGAGCCCTACGTCATCGCGGGTGTCGGAGCGATCGCCGACGAGGACGCCGACCGTGCGCAGGCGCAGCTGCAGATCGCGAAACGTCAACGCGTGTCGCTGCTCTACGGCCGCGGCCGGACCTTCACCGACGAGGAAGCCGACGCCATCCTCTCGATGCCGCAGGGACGCCAGATCGACGAGATGCTGACGTACTCGGGTGTCGGGACGCCGGGCGAGGTGCGCGACTACCTCTCGTGGTTCGCCGGGCACGCCGACGCCGACGAGCTGATCGTCGCGTCGCTGGCGCCCGATCGTGACGTGTGGCTGGGCACCTTCGGCCACCTCGCGCCGGTGAACTCACCGGTCGCCGCCGGCTAGCCGGGATCCGAGGGCCGACCGTCAGGCCAGCCGGAAGTCCTCGAAGTCGAACCCGGGCACGACGATGCAGCTGACGAGTGACGGCTCGTCCCCGGCGGGCCGGGCACGCTGCCACACGCCCGGCGGCACGAGCGCTTGCGGGTGCTCACCGGATTCGATGTCGGGCCCGACCAGAATCGTGGTGGGGTCACCGGGGGCATCGGCGTCCCCGCCGAGATCGAGTTCGACCGGCGCTCCTCGATGGTGCAGCCACAGTTCGGCGCCGCGTACCGTGTGCCACGCCGACTCGTCGCCCGGCATGAGGACGAAGTAGATCGCCGTGCCGGCGGCACGGTCGCCGGTATAGCCGTCGGCAAGCGACGCCGACGGCACGACGACGTCGCTCCGCCACGTCTCCCGGAACCAGCCGCCTTCCGGATGGGGTTGCAGATCAAGAGCTTTCACCCATTCCGGCGGTACCGCAGCGCTCACGTGTCCTCCTGGGCCCGGATGACCTCGGCGATGACGGTCACCGAACCGGGCGCGATCTCGGTGAACCCGGCGTCTCGAACGGCCACCGCCCTCCCGGCGGCATCGGCGGAGAGCAGTTCTCGCCACCGCCCGGGCGTGGCCTGACGGACCGCGAGCGGGCAGTCGTCCCGACGCCACTCGATCGCGTCGTACGCGGCGAGGAGCTTGGCCGCCAGCATCGACGCGTGACCGACCTGCGCGGCCAATTTGCCGACGGTCATCGGCAGGTCGGGATTGGTCCACAGCACGACGCCCGAGACCGGCGGCTGATCGGGCAGCTCTCCCTCGACCTCGGTCCCACCGATCTGCAGCTTCGCCACACGCCGGTCGAGGTCACCGACGCGGCCGGGCACGAACGCCCGTGCCGACGCCCCGCCCTCGGTCGCGGTCACACCCCAGACCTCCTGCGCGGCAGCCCATTGCGCGCCACGCGCGCGCCGGGCGATCTTCCGGATTCGTGCGTCGCACCAGGCGTCCATCGCCGCCGACCACGGACCGTCGCCCGCACTTCGTTCGTCGAGGCACAGTAACGCCACCGCTCGCGCTGCCGCGGTCAGCAGTTCGGTGCGGTCGGGCGGATCGTTCTTCTCGATCCGGAGCACCATCGCCATCGCCAGGACGTCGGCGGGGTCAGACGGGTCGTCACCGCCTCCGACGTAGGCGACCAGCCGCCGATGATCGGCCACGATCGCTTCCGGATCGACCTGCGGAGAGACCGTGCGCTCGGATCCCATGGAGCGGTGCGAGGTCAGCCCAGGGGTACCCGGCGATAGACGCCGTCGGCGGCGTCGGCCGCCTCGATCTCGTCGCGGGAGACGCCCAGGATGAACAGGACCCCGTCGAGAAACGGGTGATTCAGCGTGGCGTCGGCGACCTCGCGCAGCGCCGGCTTCGCGTTGAAGGCGATTCCCAGCCCGGCGACGCTGAGCATGTCGATGTCGTTGGCGCCGTCGCCCACCGCGATCGTCTGCTCCATCGGCACCCCGACCTGATCGGCGAACGACCGCAGCGCATGCGCCTTGCCCATCCGGTCGACGACCTCGCCGACGACCCGGCCGGTGAGTTTCCCGTCGACGATCTCCAGGGTGTTGGCCCGGACGAAGTCGAGTTCGAGTTCGTGCGCGAGTCCGTCGATGACCTGACGGAAACCGCCGGACACGAGACCGCAGTGGAATCCGAGACGGTGCAGCGTACGGATCGTCGTCCGAGCACCGGGGGTCAGTTCGAGTGACTTGGCGACATCGTCGAGAACACTCGCGTCGAGTCCGGCCAGGGCCTTGACGCGTTCGTGAAGGGACTGCGCGAAATCGAGTTCACCTCGCATCGCCGCCTCGGTCACCGCGGCGACCTCGGCTTCGCGGCCCGCGTGCGCGGCGAGCATCTCGATCACCTCGCCCTGGATGAGGGTCGAGTCGACGTCGAAGACGATCAGGCGCTTGGCGCGCCGAGCGAGTCCGCCGCGCTCCACGGCGATGTCGACCGAATGCTTCGCAGCAACCTCGGCGAGGCCTTTGCGGAGGGCGGCGTCGGCGGCGACACCACCCCGGCCGGCAACGCTGACCATGAGTTCGAGGCCGGTGAGCGGGTAGTCGGCGATTCCGCGGATCGAGTCGATGTTGCCGCCCTGGCTCGCCAGTTTCGCCGCGACGGCGCTGAACGCGGTGGCGGTGACCGGGCTGCCGAGGATCACGACGGCATGCGAGGACGGCGAGCGGCTACCGGGATCGACCCCGATCTCCACCCGGACGTCGAAACCGATGGACGCCATCGCCTGTTCGACGACTTCCTGCAGCGCCTCGGGGTCGCCGGTGGAGGACACCAGCACGCCGAGGGTCAGCTGCCCGCGGATGACCACCTGCTCGACGTCGAGCAGTGCAACGGCCTGACCGGCCAGGGCACCCATGAGAACAGAGGTGACACCTGGCCGGTCGGGACCGGTGACAGTGACCAGGACGGTCGTACCGGAACTGGCTGTCGAGTCCTTGCTCACCGGGTCAGCGCGGGTCGGGATCCGGGGATCCCTCGTGCGTTCCCACGGTGAACGGCTCGCGACGAGCCTCTTCCATCTGACGGTCCTTGCCCGCGGCGTGGCCCGGTCCGACGTGTGCCTCGGCACGCATGCGGTCGATCATGTGCGGGTAGTGCAGCTCGAACGCCGGGCGCTCCGACCGGATGCGGGGCAGCTCGGTGAAGTTGTGGCGCGGCGGCGGGCAGGAGGTGGCCCACTCGAGCGAGTTGCCGAAGCCCCACGGGTCGTCGACGGTCACGACCTCGCCGTAGCGGTAGCTGCGGAAGACGTTCCACAGGAACGGCAGGGTCGACAGGCCGAGGATGAACGCGCCCACGGTCGAGATCATGTTCAGCGTCGTGAAGCCGTCCGACGGGAGGTAGTCGGCGTAGCGACGCGGCATGCCCTCGTTGCCCAGCCAGTGCTGCACCAGGAAGGTCATGTGGAAGCCGATGAACGTCAGCCAGAAGTGGATCTTGCCGAGTCGCTCGTCGAGCATGCGCCCGGTCATCTTCGGGAACCAGAAGTAGATGCCGGCGTAGGTGGCGAACACGATGGTGCCGAAGAGCACGTAGTGGAAGTGCGCGACGACGAAGTAGCTGTCGGACAGGTGGAAGTCCAGCGGCGGGCTCGCGAGCAGCACACCGGTCAGACCACCGAAGAGGAACGTCACGATGAAGCCGACCGAGAACAGCATCGGGGATTCGAACGTGATGTGACCGCGCCACATCGTTCCGATCCAGTTGAAGAACTTCACGCCGGTGGGCACCGCGATCAGGAACGTCATGAAGGCGAAGAACGGGAGCAGCACGGCGCCGGTGACGTACATGTGGTGGGCCCACACCGCGGCCGACAGGGCGGCGATGGCGAGCGTGGCGTAGATCAGACCGGAGTAGCCGAAGATCGGCTTCCGCGAGAAGACCGGGAAGACCTCGGACACGATGCCGAAGAACGGCAGGGCGATGACGTACACCTCGGGATGTCCGAAGAACCAGAACAGGTGCTGCCACAGGATGACGCCGCCGTTGGCCGGGTCGTAGATGTGGGCACCGAACTGGCGGTCGACCTCGAGACCCATCAGCGCCGCGGTCAGCAGCGGGAAGATGAGGAGGATCAGCACGCTGGTCACCAGGATGTTCCAGGTGAAGATCGGCATGCGGAACATCGTCATGCCGGGTGCGCGGAGACAGATCACGGTGGTGACCATGTTGACGCCACCGAGGATGGTGCCGAGACCCGAGACGGCCAGACCCATGATCCACAGGTCGGCGCCGATGCCGGGGCTGTGCACGGCGTCGGTCAGCGGCGTGTACGCGGTCCAGCCGAAGTCGGCGGCGCCACCGGGCGTGATGAAGCCGGCGACGGCGATGGTCGAACCGAAGACGAACAGCCAGAAGCCGAGTGCGTTGAGTCGCGGGAAGGCGACGTCGGGCGAACCGATCTGCAGCGGCAACACGAAGTTGGCGAAGCCGATCACGATCGGCGTCGCGTACATCAGCAGCATCACGGTGCCGTGCATCGTGAAGAGCTGGTTGAACTGCTCGGTGGACAGGAACTGCATGCCCGGCATCGCGAGCTCGCCACGCATCAGCAGGGCCATGAGGCCGCCGATGAGGAAGAACGCGAAGCAGGCGGTGATGTACATCATGCCGATCAACTTGTGATCGGTCGTCGTCAGCAGCTTGTAGATGAACGAACCCTTGGGCTGATAGCGCTCCGGGAACGGACGCACTGGAGCCACTTGCGTGGTGGGTTGGTCTACCGCGGTCACAGATCCTCCTCTTGCCCGAACCCGACGCCGAACCCCTTCGGCCGTCGGTCGGCACATGAACAAACCGAGCGCTGGTTACTGATCCTAAACCCTCACCGGTGCCCGGGCCGAGCGGGTCCTACGATCTGTCGTATTCGATGTCGGAGCCACCGGATCGGCAGTGCTCATCGGCGGTTTCTTCGACGACGCGCCAGGCTCTCGGAGCACCCCTCCGATCACCGGCGTCCGGCGCCCGGGAGTGCGCATCCGAGCCTACGCCGGGTGTCTCGGGACCGGTGCTAGGTTGGGCGGGTGCAACGGAGGGTCACGGTCGCGAACGAGGCCGCCAGAAGTGTCGAGGCAGCCACCGGCGAGACCCGGTGCTCACTCGTCCGACGCATTGGCCTGGCGACCACGATCGGGTTGACCGTGGTCGCGCTGGCCGCCTGTTCGGGCGAGGAGCCGCTGACGACTCCGGACGGCTCCCCCATCTCCACCGTGACGACACGGGTGGCGGAGGTGAACATCGTCTCGGCCGACCGTGATTACGCGAAGACCTGCCTCGCACCCACCGCGCCGGATCCGGATGAGGCCGACGTCGAACGCATCGTCGTGACCGACCCCGCTGTTCTCGACGCGCTGTGCGCCCTCGGGCTCGGCCCCGAGGTCGTCGCGGTGGCTGCCGAGCCCGGTTCCGTGCCCGAGTATCTCGGTCCCCAGCTGACCTCGGTCCCGGCCATCGGACCGATGCCCGACGCCGCGGCGGTCGCCGACGCCGACGCCGGACTCGTCCTCACCACCGCCGACACCGCGGACTCCGCCCGCGCGTTCCCCGGTGTCCGCACCGTCACCGTCCCGACCGACGGCACCTGGCAAGAGCAGTTCCAAGCCGTCGCCGACGCCGTGAACCGCAGCGGGTCGGGTCGGACACGCCTCGCCGAGTACACGACCGAGGCCACCAAGACCGGCCGGCGGATGGACGCCTCGCACACCCAGGTGTCGCTGGTGCGCTTCGGCGACGACTCCGAGACCATCGCCGGGATGAACACCTTCGCCGGCCAGGTGCTCGGGGACATCGGCGTCCAGCGGCCCGGCCCGCAGCGCGTGCCCGACTCCTTCGCCCTCACCGACGACGACCTCCGCGACGCCGACGCCGACCTCATCTATGTGAGCTTCGAGGGCGAGGAGGGCCTCGCCCACGGGGAAGAGGTCCTGCTCAGCGACGAATGGCTCAGCCTGGGCGCACCCGTGTGGAAACGTGTGCTCGCCGTCGACGACGACGTCTGGTACGAGTCCTCGGGACTCGCCGCCGCCTGGCTGGTCCTCAACGACGTCAAGGGCTCACTCGACGGCAACTCCTGACGGTATCCGATCGGCAGGTGTCGCACATCGTTGCCCCAGGCGCAACGATGCACTACATCTGCCGGGTGCCGTTTCGGTCACTTCCGATCACCGACGTCCAAACCCTCGCCGGGGCGACGTCGACACATCAGGATCGGCGCATGAGTGTCACCGACGAATACCTCGCGAACAACGCCGAATACGCCAAGACCTTCACCGGGCCGTTGCCCCTGCCGCCGGCCAAGCACGTCGCGGTGGTGGCCTGTATGGACGCCCGGCTCGACGTCTACCGCATCCTCGGATTGAACGAGGGCGAGGCCCACGTGATCCGCAACGCCGGCGGGGTGGTGACCGACGACGAGATCCGCTCCCTGGCCATCAGTCAGCGACTGCTCGGCACCACCGAGATCATCCTCATCCACCACACCGACTGCGGCATGCTGACGTTCACCGACGACGACTTCAAGCGCCAGATCCAGGACGAGATCGGGCAGAAGCCCGCGTGGTCGGCGGAGGCGTTCGCCGATCTCGACGAGGACGTCCGCCAATCGATCACCCGGATCCAGAACAGCCCGTTCGTCACGAAGACCACGTCGTTGCGCGGGTTCGTCTTCGACGTCGCGACCGGACTCCTGCGCGAGGTGTCCTGACCCAGGTGTCCTGACCCGGGTAACTCAACCCTCCTACGAGTCGCCGCCCTCGGAGCGCTGGACCGCTTCGGGGGCGTTCTCGCGGGTGGCCATCCCACCCTCGCGTCCGTGGTCCTGCGGGCCGGGCGGATCCTTCTCGACTTCGGTGTCCGGACCCTTGCCGGTATCCCTGTCCCCCGAGGTCGCGGAGCTCTCGGACTGTCCCATCGGTACCTCCTACGATCTTCCGGCCGGTCTGCCGGGCGACGATCGTCGATACCCGGCTCCCCGAGCGGGCAAACCACTGTCGGTGGTCTCGCGCACCGTCCGCCGTCGACGACTGGTGTCGGAGCCCGTCGCTAAACTGGCCGACGATCCTCCATGCCACATGATGCGCCGTCCAGCGGGCAGCCTGCCACCGACTCTGCCCCGAAGCCCAGCCCCGCCGAGCCCCTGCACGCCCTGTGGCGACCGGGCGTCGGCCTGGCGGTGTGGGTCGACGGGGACCCGTCCGATCTCGCCGCGCCCCTTCGCGACCTACTCGACGGCCGTCGCTTCCGCAGCGAGATCCCCGTCGTCGACGCCGACGGCCACCGACGTTTCGTCCGCGCCGCGACGTTGGGCATGACGTCGGCGATCACGCTCCTCGACGCGTCGCGATCCATCGCGGTGACCGGCGATGTCCGCTGGTATCGATATCTCCTCGACGGTGTGCGGGCCTTCGTGCGGTCGGGCACCGTGGCGCCGTCGGTCCAGCAGGTGGCCGGCGAGTGGATGGTGCGCTGGGTCGTCGTCGCGACGCCGACGTGGCGCAGCTGGCATGCCGTCGTCGTGGGAAGCGCGCCGGATGCGCTGCTGCACAACGGGTCCGCACCCGCCCTGGACGACTTCCTCGCCGAACTCGTCGACCACGAATGCCGTTCCGCCATCGCGCGTTCCGCCGTCCGCCTCGGCGAACCACGGCCCGCGTCACCCATCGTGCGGGCACTGCTCCCCGACGCCGATCCCCGCCCGCCCAGCTCCCCCGAACGGCTCGCCGCCGCCGCGGGTGGCTGGTCGCGGTGGAACGCCGGCGCTCCGCGCGACGATCGCTCGCTCATCTTCCGGCTGCACGAACCCGAGTACGACGACCTCGCCGACGTTCCGTGGGCCGACGCATGGGACGACGACACGGTCGACCCGCCGAGCCGCGCCGAGGTGGCCGAGACCTCGCGGTGGCGACTGCAGGTCTGTCGTCGGAGCATCGACGGACAGGTCGAACCCGTCGCGCCGCACCGCCTCGACGCCCACGAACTCGACGAACTGACGACCGAGTTGGCCACGGCAGTCCGCGAATTCCCCGAACTGGGCCGCGCCGACCCCGATCGGGGTTCCCTCGACTTCCTGCTGCCGACCGCGATCGCGGAAGAACTGTTCGCCACGGGCGCGGCGGCGCTCGGCGCCGTCGGCATCCCGGTTCTGTTGCCGAGGACGATCGCCGAGGTCCGTCCGAGTCTGACCTTGCGCGCGCTCGCCCCGCCCGGCGGCGGCGCACCGGCGGCGATGGTCGGCCTGCGGGAGATCCGGGAGTTCGAGTGGCGTCTAGCCCTCGGCGACACCCCCGACGCGATCACGCTCACCGATGCCGACCTCGACGAATTGTCCGGCCAGAAAGGCGATCTGGTCCGCGTGCGCGGGGTGTGGATGCGCGCCGAGGGCGCCGCGCTGACCCGGGCAGCCACGTTCGTCGCCACCCAGCGCGCGCTGGCCGCGGCCGAACCGCCGAGCGACTTCGGCGAGCTGTTCAATCTCGTCACAGGCGAGTCGGACCGTCTACCCGTACCGGTGTCACGAGTCGAAGGCCTCTCCTGGCTCGACGACGTCGCCGACACCGGCGTCCTTCGACCTGCATCCGTCGCGCCACCGACGGGGTTGACCGCCACCCTGCGTCCCTACCAGCAGCGCGGCCTGGACTGGCTCGCCCATCTGTCGACTCTCGGTGTGGGCGGCGTGCTGGCCGACGACATGGGCCTGGGCAAGACCCTGCAGGTCATCGCTCTGGAATGCCACGAGCGCAGCGATCCGTCCGCGTCGCCTGCCGATGATCGTCGGAAGCCGACGCTCGTCGTCTGCCCGATGTCCCTGGTCGGCAACTGGGCGCGGGAGTTCGCCCGGTTCGCGCCCGCGCTCCGTGTGGCGATCCACCACGGGCCGTCCCGCGAGTCCGGGGCGGCGTTCGCGGGCATCCGCGAGTCCGTCGACATCGTGGTCACCACCTTCGCGATCGCGGCGCGCGACCACGAGTTGCTGTCCTCGCGACCCTGGCATCGGATCGTGGTCGACGAGGCCCAGCACCTCAAGAACGTGAACACCATTGCGGCCAAGGCGGTTCGGACGGTCCCCGCCGACCATCGCCTCGCTCTCACCGGCACCCCGGTCGAGAACCGCCTGGAGGATCTCCGCGCCGTCATCGACCTGGTCAACCCTGGACTACTCGGCTCCGCGTCGGTGTTCCGTGCACGCTACGCCGAACCGATCGAACGGGATCGTGACCCGGCCGCCCTCCGACGGTTGTCCGCGATCACCCGGCCGTTCATCCTGCGCCGCGAGAAGACTGATCCGGCGATCGCCGCCGACCTCCCGGAGAAGGCGGACTTCGCCGTCCGGGCCAACCTCACCGTCGAGCAGGCGGCGCTGTACCGCGCGGTGATCGACGAACTGATGGCGGCACTGCGCGACAAGCAGCAGCGCACACTACGACGCCGCAACGTGCTGGCCGCACTGACCCGCCTCAAGCAGGTGTGCAATCACCCCGCGCACTATCTGGCCGACGGCACCGACCTCGTCCGCGACGGCGAACACCGCTCCGGCAAGGTCGAACTGCTGGCCGACATCGTCTCCACCGTCGCCGAGGAGGGCGACCGCGCATTGGTCTTCACCCAGTTCGCCGCCTTCGGCGACATGCTGTCGTCGTGGTTGTCCGCGGAGTTCGGCAGCGAGATCCCGCTTCTGCACGGCGGTCTGGGTCGCACCGAGCGCGACCGCCTGGTCGCCGACTTCCAGTCCGACGACGGGCCGCCGGTCCTGCTGGCGACGCTGAAAGCCGGCGGCACCGGGCTCAACCTGACCGCGGCCAACAACGTCATCCACGTCGATCGGTGGTGGAACCCGGCCGTCGAGGACCAGGCCACCGACCGCGCCTACCGGATCGGCCAGGACCAGAAGGTGTCGGTGCATCGGTTCGTCTGTGTCGGCACCATCGAGGAGCGCATCGACGACATGATCGCCAAGAAACGTGAGCTGTCCCGGCTGACGGTCGCGGCCGGCGAGAACTGGGTGTCCGACCTCGCCGACGACGAACTCTTCGAACTCATCCGGCTGCGCGACGAGGCGGTCAGCGAATGACGGTGCGCAAGAAGGGCACGCAGCGACGCGGTGAGCGTGGCACGATCGCGGTCCGCGGCTATGGCCTCACCTCATGGTCACGCGCCTTCGTCGATGTCGTCGAGGGACGCGGCGCCGACGGCGAATCGGTCGCGGACAGCCGGCGTATCACCAAGGCGCGCAGGTATTTCCGCGATCGGCATCTGCGCGGCCTGCGGATCGGCGCCGGCCGGGTGACCGCCTCGGTGGAGGGCACCCAGCTCGAGCCGTTCGACGTCATCCTGACCACCCGCACCGTCGACACACCGACACTTGCGAACCTTCTCCGCGAGCGCAACGCTGTCGATGAACTCATGCTGCTCACCCGCGGCGAACAGCCGCCGGCGCTGGGTGAGCTGCTGGTGCCTACGGAGTCCGCCGACGTCGAGACCGACTGCACGTGCCCCGACGAGGCGCCGCGGTGCATCCATGCTCTCGTCACCTGCTACGAGGTGGCAGCCGAGATCGACCGCACCCCGTTGACCCTGCTGACCGTGATGGGCACCGACCTGCGAGCACTGCTGGCCGAGATCGATTCTCGCCCACCGGTATCACGGACCGCGGACGACGCCCAGTCCGCGGAGTCGTTGCAAGTCGACGACTACTACGGCACCGCCTCGACGTTGCCTCCGCTGCCGTCGCCGTCGCGGATGAACCCGCTGACCGCGCTCGACGGCGGCGAACTACGGGCGGCGTTGCGCGCCACCGGTGTCGCGCCCGCCGACATCGCCGAGGCGATCGACGAGCTCGGCGATCTCTACGACCGCCTCACCGCCGGCGATTCGTAGCGAGACTAGAAGTCCCAGTCCTCGTCCTCGGTGTTGACGGCCTTGCCGATGACGTAGGAACTGCCCGACCCGGAGAAGAAGTCGTGGTTCTCGTCGGCGTTGGGCGACAGCGCCGACAGGATCGCCGGGTTCACGTCGGTCTCGTCGCGCGGGAACATCGCCTCGTAGCCCAGATTCATCAGGGCCTTGTTCGCGTTGTAGCGCAGGAACTTCTTGACGTCCTCGCTCAGCCCGACCTCGTCGTACAGAGCCTCGGTGTAGTCACTCTCGTTGTCGTAGAGCTCGAACAGCAACTCGAAGGTGTAGTCCTTGAGCTCCTGACGACGCTCCGGGGTCTCGACCTCGAGTCCGCGCTGATACTTGTAGCCGATGTAGTACCCGTGCACCGCTTCGTCGCGGATGATGAGGCGGATCAGGTCGGCGGTGTTGGTGAGCTTCGCGCGGCTCGACCAGTACATCGGCAGGTAGAAGCCGGAGTAGAACAGGAACGACTCGAGCAGCGTCGAGGCGACCTTGCGCTTCAGCGGGTCGTCGCCACGGTAGTAGTCCATGACGATCTGCGCCTTGCGCTGCAGCTGCTCGTTCTCCTCCGACCAGCGGAACGCCTCGTCGATCTCCTTGGTGGAGCACAGTGTCGAGAAGATCGAGCTGTAGCTCTTGGCGTGCACCGACTCCATGAAGGCGATGTTGGTGAGCACCGCCTCCTCGTGCGGAGTGGTGGCGTCCGGGATCAGCGACACCGCGCCGACCGTGCCCTGGATGGTGTCGAGCAGGGTGAGACCGGTGAACACCCGCATGGTGAGCTGCTTCTCGTATTCGGTGAGCGTGCCCCACGACGGGATGTCGTTGGACACCGGCACCTTCTCGGGCAACCAGAAGTTGCCGGTGAGGCGATCCCACACCTCGGCATCCTTCTCGTCGGGCACGCGGTTCCAGTTGATCGCCGAGACCCGGCTGACCAGCTTAAGCTTCTCAGACATGGCAGATGTCGCTTTCTTCACTCATCGGGTTTGGCTACATCGTCGATGCAGTACTGACACGTGCTCTTGAACACGCCTTTGTTCGTGTGGTGCCTGGTGTGGGCATTCCGTTTGCTCGAGGGCTTTGGACGCCCCCTCTGAGCGTCGGACATCTTGCGGCGTGTCTCCTCGCTCGCGCGCCGCCCGAAGTTCGGATTTCCCTCGCCTTTTCGTTGCTCCGACAGTCGAGCGCGAGCTTCCTCCGACATGACGCGCCCGTAGCTGGGGTGAGCAGGTCCGAACTTCCCGAAGTTCGGATTTGCTTCTCCGGTGATAGAGCCTCTGCGCTGGACCGACCACTTCTCACGCTGTTCGTCGGAGTGCTTGAGACCATAGAACGGATTGTCATCCGCAAACCGGCTCAGCCCCTTCCGTCCAGTGGAACGAACCCGAGCCGCTTCTCGCATCTCCCCGGTCCAAACCACCCCGGTAGGACCCAATCCGCCCTCTGCCAGGTTCAGCAGCGGTTGGCCGTCGCGCTTGAGGTAGGCGATCCAAGCGATCTCGGCCTCCCCCAACTCGTTGAGTCCTTCGACGAACTGCAACTCGTCCGCCAAAACGTTGTCGCGATCTTGCAATCGGAGCCAGTCATAGAACGGTGTCTTTCTTCCGGCCGCCGCGACTTTGAAGTGTTGCCGCAGCCGCTGCTGCCCAGTTTTTGTGGTGAGCCCGATGTAGCGATAGTCATACGCGGCCCGCAACCGAACCCCGTAGATCACGCCGCCTGTGGCCGGAACCCTGTTCGTATGCAATGGTTCACACTCAACAGGTCACAACATGCAGCTGACGCAATTTTCCACCTCGGTCCCCTCGAGCGCGATCTGGCGCAGGCGGATGTAGTAGAGCGTCTTGATGCCCTTGCGCCATGCGTAGATCTGCGCCTTGTTGACGTCGCGCGTGGTGGCGGTGTCCTTGAAGAAGAGCGTCAGGCTGAGGCCCTGGTCGACATGCTGCGTGGCCGCGGCATAGGTGTCGATGATCTTCTCGTACCCGATCTCGTACGCGTCCTGGTAGTACTCCAGGTTGTCGTTCGTCATGTACGGCGCCGGGTAGTAGACGCGGCCGATCTTGCCTTCCTTGCGGATCTCGATCTTGGCGGCGACCGGGTGGATCGAACTGGTCGAGTGATTGATGTAGCTGATCGAACCGGTCGGCGGGACGGCCTGCAGGTTCTGGTTGTAGATGCCGTCACGCTGGACGGCGGCCTTCAGCTCACGCCAGTCGTCCTGGGTCGGGATGGCGATCCCGGCCTGCCCGAACAGGTCTCGCACCTTCTGGGTCGCCGGCTCCCACACCTTCTCGGTGTACTTGTCGAAGAACTCACCGCTCGCGTACTTCGACTTCTCGAAGCCGGTGAACGCCCGGCCGCGCTCGGCGGCGATCCGGTTCGACGCGCGCAGCGCGTGATAGAGCACCGTGTAGAAGTAGATGTTCGTGAAGTCGATGCCTTCTTCGCTGCCGTAGAAGACCCGCTCACGCGCCAGGTATCCGTGCAGGTTCATCTGCCCCAGGCCGATGGCGTGAGACTGGTTGTTGCCGTGCTCGATTGAGGGCACCGACGTGATCGTGGTCTGGTCGCTCACCGCGGTGAGGCCGCGGATCGCGGTCTCGATGGTCTGGCCGATGTCGGGCGAATCCATCGTCTTGGCGATGTTCAGCGAACCCAGGTTGCACGAGATGTCCTTGCCCACTTCGGCATACGACAGATCGTCGTTGAAGGTCGACGGCGTCGACACCTGCAGGATCTCCGAGCACAGGTTGGAGTGGGTGATCTTGCCGTCGATCGGGTTGGCCCGGTTCACCGTGTCCTCGAACATGATGTACGGGTATCCCGACTCGAACTGCAGCTCGGCGAGGGTCTGGAAGAACTCGCGCGCCTTGATCTTGGTCTTGCGGATGCGACGGTCCTCGACCATCTCGTGGTACTTGTCCGTCACGTTGACGTCCGCGAACGGTACGCCGTAGACACGTTCGACGTCGTACGGACTGAACAGGTACATGTCGTCGTTGGCCTTGGCCAGCTCGAACGTGATGTCCGGGATGACCACACCGAGCGACAGGGTCTTGATACGGATCTTCTCGTCCGCGTTCTCGCGCTTGGTGTCGAGGAAGCGGTAGATGTCGGGGTGGTGTGCGTGCAGGTACACCGCGCCCGCGCCCTGCCGGGCACCGAGCTGGTTGGCGTAGGAGAAGGAGTCCTCGAGCAGCTTCATGATCGGGATGACACCCGAACTCTGGTTCTCGATCTTCTTGATCGGCGCACCGTGCTCACGGATGTTGCTGAGCAGCAAGGCAACTCCGCCGCCACGCTTGGAGAGCTGCAAGGCCGAGTTGATCGACCGGCCGATCGACTCCATGTTGTCCTCGATACGCAGCAGGAAGCACGAGACGGGTTCGCCGCGCTGCTTCTTGCCGGAGTTGAGGAAGGTCGGCGTCGCCGGCTGGAACCGGCCGTCGATGATCTCGTCGGTGAGGTTGCGCGCGAGGGCCGTGTCGCCGTCGGCCAGGGTCAGCGCCACCATGCACACGCGATCCTCGAAACGCTCCAGGTACCGCTTGCCGTCGAACGTCTTGAGCGTGTAGCTCGTGTAGTACTTGAACGCCCCGAGGAAGGTCGGGAAACGGAACTTCTTGCTGTAGGCGTGCCCGAAGAGGCTCTTGACGAACTCGCGGTCGTACTTCGCAAGGACCTCGGGCTCGTAGTAGTTCTCCTCGACGAGGTAGTCGAGCTTCTCGTCGAGATCGTGGAAGAAGACCGTGTTCTGGTTGACGTGCTGCAGGAAGTACTGGTTCGCGGCTTCGCGATCCTTGTCGAACTGGATCTTGCCCTCGGCGTCGTACAGGTTGAGCATCGCATTGAGGGCGTGGTAGTCGAGCTCGCCCGGGTCGTGTCCCGAGGGCCCGGGGTGCACACCCGACTTGCTGGCTGAAGTGGTGTCCGAGACGGCGGCGGTGGGCGACACGACAGATGACTCCTGCGGGTAGTGGGCCGGTGAAGGCAGAGTATCGATGGGGTACGACAGGCCTTGGAAGGCGCGAAGCGCCAAATCAGGCGGGCGAGGCGCTGAGCGACACGCTCGCCGCGAACGCCGGACTCTGGGCGAATTCGGCGAGTCCCGCGCGGACGCGGTCGACATCGTCGGAGGTGCCCATCAATTCGAACCGGTAGAGGTAGGGGACGTGGCACTTCCGTGCGATGACATCGCCGGCGTAACAGAACTCCTCGCCGAAGTTCGTGTTACCCGCCGCGATCACCCCCCTGATCGATGACCGATTGTGTTCGTCGTTGAGGAAGCGGATGACCTGCTTGGGAACGTAGCCGCCGGGTTGCCCCGTCGCCTTGCCCCCGCCGTAGGTCGGGCAGACCAGGACATACGGCTCGTCGACACGGAAAACACCGGTCCGATCGAGGACCGGGATGCGCACGGCGCGCATGTCCAGTTTCTCGACGAACCGGTGGGTGTTCTCCGAGACGGAGGAGAAATACACGATCAACGGCGATTCTGCCGCCATGTCTCCTCCAGCCGGTAGTTCTCGTGATCTCGCCGGCCGTGTCCGGCCCGGCACTGTCGGTGTCAACGCCGTGAGCGGCGTGACCATTTCCTCGATGACCTCGCGATGCGATGTGATCCGGCTTCCCCGTCGGATCGCCTCTGCACCGCCGGTCGGGCGGGCGATGTCACCGTGATGGTGACGGCAGATCAGGCAGCGGCGGTGGCGAGTGCCTTGATGCGGTCGGGACGGAAGCCCGACCAGTGCGCGTCGCCGGCGACCACGACGGGTGCCTGCAGGTAGCCGAGCGCCATCACGTAGTCACGCGCCTCGGCATCTTCGCTGATGTCGACGATCTCATAGGACAGACCCTGCTTGTCGAGGGCCTTGTAGGTGGCATTGCACTGGACGCAGGCCGGCTTCGTGTAGACGGTGATAGACATTCGGAGGTACTCCTCGGGTCGTAGGAATCGCCAGTGACGTGCGGTTTCCCAGCGTGAAGATGGTGACCTGGATCACCATCGTGGTGGCTTTCTCCGAGGAGTCGAACTGCTTCTCGTCGTCTGCCTGACTGGTAGCTCAAACACTACACCTAGTGGCTGACATTTCTGGTCACCACAAGGGCTTGTGAATAACATTGATGGAAGACATGCAGGTCGGAGCGGTGCACGATCACAAATCCCCCGCGTGTCCTCCGCGTGTCCGGCGTGTCGTTCACAGGCTGTCCCGAGGCGGTCCACAACATGTCCACCGACCATCCACATCCGCCCCCGGTCGCACTCGCGGCCCGACGCCGGCACCCCCGGACACGACGACGCCGCGCCGGGG
>NZ_JAMBDT010000027.1:0-53030 GCF_025143765.1 Gordonia sp. p3-SID1431 | reverse complement strand
CCGGAACTCCCACATCGAAACTGACCGAAAACCGCCCACTTTCAGGTCAGGAGATCCCAAAACGTTCGACGACGAGGTTTGTCCACAACCTATCTGCCGTCGAATCGAGCTGTGCGGCAACCTATGTCACAAGAACGTCAGTGGTGAACCGCAGTGAACCGTGGTGAACAGAAACCCCAACAGTCACAGGCTGTTGATCGAACAGGGTTGTCATCACCACTACGCAGCCGACAACAGGAGCGGGTACAACGCCGAGGATGTGCAACGAAACAGCCGACTGCCCGCGCATGTTCCCTGAGCCCAGCCGAGTCGCACCGCATCGGCAGACGAAAGCGGGTCGCGACCCGGAAGACCGCCGGCTCCGTCATCTGTGCCATCGGATCGGCAACCTGATCAACGCCAACCTGCCATACACCTACGGTCAGTAATCGGAATCCGCGACGTTTCATCCATCCTCGGTTCCGTGGGTCAGTCGTAGAACGGCTGGCGACCGTAGCGGTCTGCGGTCACGACATCGATGTCGTTTCGCAATGTGAGGTCGCGGATGGTGGCTGTGTTCGCCCCGATCCCGGCCCAGTGAGGATCGGTGTCGCTTGCCAGGCACCAGGCATGGTCAGCGGGCCATACAAAGGCCGGCGGGTCGTGAAACAGCGCAGGCGTTTCGTGCGTCAAGGGCTCCTCCCACGCCTTGAGGTCGGACAGTGTGCCGACGTAGAGGTGGTAGCCGCGGTTGGGGATGTACATCCGAGGGCCACCCGGTAGAGGAGACACGACACCTGAATAGCCGGCCCAGATCGCGAAGTAGCACTCGTCGGAGCTGCGCGTCACCGCAGCCAGGGCTCTACACGTCCTGGCGACGATGGCGTGCTCGTAGCCCTCATAGGCGGGCTCTGTGAAGTCCTCGCTCGGAACGCTCTGGTGAGGACGGTCTGGATCCGGTATGAAACGGACCCGTGCGTAGGCCTCGAACTCAGGAGGGCCGAACAGCGCTAGAGCTTTCCAAGCCTGGCCCGACGCGACGTCGTCGGTCGCGTCACGACTTCGTGTGATCCAGTCCGCGGCTGAGACGTCAGCACAGAAACGCAGCATGCCACGACTATGCGCCGGACGGGGTTGCCGCGGCCATCCTTTGTGAGAACGCCGGGGCGTCTCATCTGATGCAATATGCAGTCGATTACTTCCCGGGTGAACCAGGTCAGACCAGACTTCGGAGCGAAGCAAGAAGTAGAAACCGCGGCCCTCCACATTCCACCAGAATGGAAGCCGCTGAACGGCATAGACATGTCAGACGGAGTAGACATGATCGGGTGGGCCCGACATCGGTGCCGGCTCCGCCGCGGTCACCGACATCCTCGCCGACCCGCACACGTTCGCGTTGGACGTCCCGGCCGACTCATCGGGCAGAAACATCTGTCGACATCGGAGCGTGTGGCTGACGATATGGCTATTCGCTTCGCGGGCAGTTCGATGAGCTGAGAGCAGGGGTCAGGCCGCAGAGTCCCTGACCGGAACGGGGGCGATTTTCCGGGTCTGTCGCGATACGCGACTACCCTGGGCACACGACCCCGGGCCGTTCACGGACCGGTCCGGGTGCAACCGACCAGGGAGGGCATCATGGCCATCGATCGGGACAAGAGCAGAGCGGTGTCGGAGGTCGTGCGTCAGCACCCGGCGATGAGCCTGGTCGCGGTGTCACCGGGCATCGCGGTGTTCGTGACGTTGCTGCTGCTCGACCAGACCTTCCTGGCGATCCTGTTCCTCGTCCTGGCCGTCGGCGGGGGCGCATACCTGCTGACGCGCAAGCGCTGACGGTGTCGCCTGTTCAGCACCCGCGGCGGGGTGGGCGACGCCGCTACAGTGGTGCCCAACGAGCACCCGGCAGGGTCGAGAGCGCGGTGAAGGGAGTCGGCGTCGTGGGCACTGAACCGGGTCGGGGCACCTGCCCCGGACGGACTCCCGGGTTGCGGACGAGTCGGTTGGGCGGCTGACCATGTCCACCCGTGTCGATGCCTACATCTGGGCCATTCGTCTGACCAAGACCAGATCGGCGGCGGGCGCCGCGTGTCGGGGCGGGCACGTCCGCGTGAACGGGGTGACCGCCAAACCGGCCCAGCCGGTGGTGCCGGGTGACGAGGTCCGGGTTCGGCTCGCCGGGCGGGAGCGCATCGTCGAGGTCACCAGGACGATCAGTAAGCGGGTGTCGGCGCCGATGGCCGCCGAGTGCTTCGTCGACCGGTCTCCACCACCCCCGCCGAAGGAGATCCTGGCGAGTCAGCCGCGCCGCGACCGCGGAGCCGGTCGTCCTACGAAACGTGAACGGCGTCAGTTGGATCGGCTGCGCGACAGCACGTTCCTCGTCGCGGCGCTGACGGCGATCGCGCTTCTCGTCGGCGCCTGTTCAGGTGACGAGCCCACAGTCGACCCGAACAAGCCGAACACGCCAGAGGCGCCCGCCCAAGCCGGTTCCGGACCGTTCTTCGGCGAATGCGGCGGCGTGTCCCTCGAGGAGGTGGTCCGCATCACCGGGTTCGGTGGACTCACCGAGACCGTGAACAACACCTCGGTGTGCGAATGGGACACGACCGGTTCGCGGACGGGTGCCGTCGCCTCGTTCAACTGGTATCGCGGATCGCCGATCGGTCGTGAGGAGGCGAACGTCAAGTTGTCGCGCGACGTCACCAACAGACTCGAGATCGACGGCCACGAGGGATTCATCGGTTACACGCAATCTGGTCAGATCTGTGAGGTCGGCATCGGTTTCGGCGCGGACTTCTTCGAATGGTCGATCCGCGGCGACGCGGCGACACCACGGCCGATCGAAGAGATCTGTGACGCCGCACGCGAGCTGGCGACGCTGTCG
Source organism: Gordonia sp. p3-SID1431 (assembly GCF_025143765.1). Lineage (NCBI taxonomy): Bacteria > Bacillati > Actinomycetota > Actinomycetes > Mycobacteriales > Gordoniaceae > Gordonia > Gordonia sp. p3-SID1431. The sequence continues at coordinate 50,170 of NZ_JAMBDT010000027.1, read as the reverse complement.
ATAGAGCGTGCGTCGTGAAGCGCGCCCTCATCGTGATCGCCGCGCTGCTGCTGGGACTGACCGCCCTGGCCGGGTGTGCGCGCACCGTCGACGGTGAGGCGGTGCCCTTGGGGGCCGCGGACCAGTCCGGCAGCAGCGACATCGACACCGACCAGTTCGACCGGCTCTTGCTCGAATGCGATGTGCTACCCGACGCGATGATCGCCGATGTCGTCGCCGGCGGCGGGTTCGCCGAACGGTCGTTCAGCGGGGCCATCTGCCGATGGCTGGTCTCCGGCACCACCGACGTGGTGAGTGTGACGTTCAACTGGTTCGAGTGGGGCAACGTCAACGTGGAGAAGGAGACGGCCAAGAAGCTCGGGTTCCAGACCGAGAACATCAAGGTCGCCAGCCAGTCGGCGTTCACCCAGCGCAGTCCCGACCGGCCGGGCGTCTGCGGTGTGACCGCCCGCGCGCCGAGCCGCGGCATCTTCACCTGGTTCGTCGAACCCCGCAGCGCGCCCCAGGGCGATCCGTGCGCGGCGCCGATCAAGCTGATGGAATTGCTGCTCCAGGGCGGTCAGTAGAAGTTGCTCACACCGGGAGCGGCCCGACGACGACGCTGGCCGCGACCACGAGTTCGTCGCCGGCGCCCGGCATCATCAACCACACGGTGAGCCGGTCGCCCTCGCGCACCCGGCGCAGGACCAGCCGCGTGCCCGGCACGATGGGCCGCAGGTACTCGATGACCACCCGGTGCGGAGCGTCGACCAGGTCGGGATGCTCGACCAGTTCGTCCTCGATCGCCTCGAGGTAGGCGGCATTGTTGAGGTGCTTGAACGGGTCGAAGTCGGTGATCCGGAGAACGTGTTCACGGTCGGGGAAGTCGATGTCGGCGGCGTCCGGGGCCTTCTCGGGGTTCATCGACCGCCAGCGAAGGCGGTGCTCGTCGGTCATCGCCGACAGCATCGCGAAGGCGTCGTCGGACAGGCGTGACGGCACGCCCTGCTCGTTGACGTTGATCCAGAACGCCTCGGTCTCGATCAGGCCCGCGGGACGCGCTCGGGGGTTGAACCGGTTGGTCTCGTGCTCGGCGGTCAGGCGCACGCGCATGTTGGTCCAGCGCGTCGACAGGGCACCGCACCACCGCTGCGCGGTCACCGTACCCGGCCAGGTGATGGGCTCGATGACATCGATGATGGTGCGCCGGACGATCCAGAACGGGTCGGTCGCGCTGAACTCGGTTGCCTCGAGGTTGTCGTTGGCGACGTCCTGCAGGTAGCGGGCCACGGCATCGAGGCGCACACGCATGTCCTGATCGACGTCGCCGGTGCGGACGCGATAACCCACCTCGTAGAACTGGGCACCAGGCTTGCGATCCGGAAGTGATGCAACCGACACTGCTGGCGTAACCTGGCTCACTCGAGTCCCTCCGATAGGTCGCCGGTATCTTTGCGGCTAAGATACATTCAATCGGAAAAATAGAACACGTTCTACGTGTCGGATCACGAGGAAACAGCAGATGGCGCATGTGATTACCCGCCCATGTTGCAACGATGCCAGTTGCGTGAGCGTGTGTCCGGTGAACTGCATCCACCCCACGCCCGACGAGCCGGAGTTCCTGACGGCGGAGGCCCTCTACATCGATCCGGAGACCTGCATCGATTGCGGCGCCTGCATCGACGAGTGCCCGGTGGAGGCGATCATCCCCGACGATCAGCTGGACGAGCGTGACGAGCCGTATCTCCAGATCAACGCGGACTACTACAAAGACCACGACGTCGAGGGCGGCCTCGTGCCACCGCGCAAGGCACCCAAGCTGCCCGAGAAGGAACTGCACGTGGCCGTCGTGGGTGCCGGGCCGGCGGCCTTCTACGCCGCGGAGGAGCTCGTCCGCAAACCGGCCATCAAGGTCGACATGTTCGATCGGTTGCCGACGCCCTACGGACTCGTGCGCGCCGGAGTCGCACCGGACCACAGCGCCACCAAGGGCGTGGAGAAGACCTTCGCCTCGGTCGCGGCGAAGAAGAACTTCACCTACTACCTCAATGTCGAGGTCGGCAAGCACATCAGCCACGACGAGCTGGTCGCCCGCTACCACGCGGTGATCTACGCGGTCGGCGCCGCGACCGACAAGCGGCTGGGCATCGAAGGCGAGGATCTGCGCAATTCGGTCGCCGCGACCCAGTTCGTCGCCTGGTACAACGGTCACCCGGACTTCGCCGACCTCGACGTCGATCTGTCGGGCGAGCGGGCCGTCGTGGTCGGCAACGGCAACGTGGCACTCGACGTCGCGCGCATCCTCGTCACCGACCCCGACGAGCTCGCCAAGACCGACATCGCCGACCACGCCCTCGCGAAGCTGCGTGAATCCAACATCTCCGAGGTGGTGCTCCTGGGCCGCCGCGGCGTGGCGCAGGCGGCATACACCAACAGCGAGTTCCTGGCACTCGGTGACGTCGACGGTGTCGACGTCGTCATCGACCCCGACGAGCTGGTCCTCGACCCGGCCTCGGAGGCGGCGCAGTCCGATGACACGCTCGACTCGACGATCGCCACCAAGGTGCGTCTCGCCCGAGAATTCGCCGAGCGTCCGCAGACGCCGGGGAACAAGCGCATCGTGTTCCGGTTCCTCACGTCTCCCGTCGAAATTGCCGGTGACGGGGAAGTGGCTACGCTTACGTGCGTGCGCAACGCCTACGCCGACGCGACCGGGACAGTCGCGGTGACACCCACCGAGGATCGGTTCGACCTCGAGACCGGACTGGTCCTGCGGGCCATCGGTTACCGGGGCGTGCCGGTCACCGACCTACCGTTCGACGAGGGGCACGGCGTCGTCCCCAACACCGAGGGGCGGGTCCAGACCGCGGCCGACGGCGATGTGATGCCCGGCCTGTACGTCACGGGTTGGATCAAGCGAGGAGCGACAGGGGGTATCGGCATGAACCGCATCTGCGGTCAGGAGACCGCGCAGGCGGTCATCGCGGACTTCGTCGCCGCCGCGTTCGACGACCCCTCGACCTCGCGGGACGACGTCGCCGCACTCGTGGCCGACCGCGGCGCCAACCGCATCGACCTCACGGGCTGGAAGGCGATCGACGCCGCCGAGAAGTCCGCGGGCAGGGCCACCGGCCGGGTCCGCACGAAGTTCGTCAGCATCTCCGAGTTCGAGGCGGCTGCCACCGCCGGGGCGCAGTGACCGTGCGCATCGCACTGCTCTCGTACCGAAGCAAGCCGCACTGCGGTGGCCAGGGCGTCTACGTCCGCCACCTCTCCCGCGAACTGGCACTGCTGGGGCACAGCGTCGAGATCTTCTCGGGGCAGCCCTACCCCGAACTGGACCAGGTGGCCATCGACGCCGGGGTCACCGTCACCAAAGTGCCGAGCCTCGGTCTCTACGACGAGCCGGACCCGTTCCGGACGCCTCGTCCGGGCGAGTACCGCGATTGGATCGACGTGCTCGAGGTCGGCTCGATGTGGACGGCGAGCTTCGGCGAACCGCTCACGTTCAGCCTCCGGGTGGCGCGCCTTCTCAGAGAGCGCCGCGACGACTTCGACATCGTGCACGACAACCAGTGCCTCGGTTACGGACTGCTCGACATCCAGAAGGCCGGGTTCCCGCTGATCGCGACGATCCACCACCCCATCACCCGCGACCGCACACTGGCGGTGAAGGCGGCCAAGGGATGGCGCAAGATCAGTGCCTGGCGGTGGCATTCGTTCCTGCGCATGCAGGGGCGCGTCTCACGCCGTATCCCCGAGCTGCTCACCGTTTCCCGCAGCAGCGAGGTCGACATCCGCAAGGCCTTCGACATCCCGTCGGGTCGGATCACCACCATCCCGCTGGGGGTGGACACCGAGATCTTCACGCCGGCCGCCACGCGCGTTCCCGGACGTATCGTGTGTGTCGCCAGTGCCGACGCGCCGCTGAAGGGTGTCTCATACCTGCTCGAGGCGGTCGCGAAGCTGTCCTCCGAGCGGGATGTCGAATTGGTACTGGTGTCCAAGTTGGACCCGAACGGTCCGTCGGCCAAGATGATCGAGGATCTGGCGATCGGCGATCGCGTCTCGGTGGTGTCCGGCCTCGAGGACTCCGAGATCGCCGGCCTGCTCGCCTCCGCCGAGGTGGCGTGTGTGCCCTCGTTGTACGAGGGGTTCTCGCTGCCGGCGGTCGAGGCCATGAGTTGCGGAACGCCGCTGGTGGCAACCCGGGCCGGTGCGATCCCCGAGGTCGTCGGCACCGCCGAGGAGGCAGCGTTGCTGGTGCCGCCGCGGGATTCCGGACGCCTGGCGCAGGCGATCGGCCGGCTCCTGGACGATGCCGATCTGCGGACGCGTCTCGGCGACGGAGGTCGTCGACGCGCCGAGGAGAACTACAGCTGGGCAGCGGTGGCCGCGAAGACTGCGGCTCACTACGAAACCGTGCTCGCCGGACATCGGCGGGCAACAGAAGGGACATCGAGTGCTCACAGTTGATTTCGACCGGCTTGGCGTTGGACCGGGCACCAAGGCGATCGACATCGGGGCGGGGCAGGGTAGGCACTCGTTCGAGATGTTCCGTCGTGGCGCGGAGGTCATCGCCTTCGACATGTCCGAGAGCGACATGTCCGACGTCGGTGAGATGTTCGACGCCATGATGGCCGAGGGTCACGTGCCCGCGTCGGCCAAGGCGCGCGCCGAGGTCGGGGATGCGCTTCGACTCCCGTACGCGGACAACAGTTTCGACGTCGTCCTGATGAGCGAGATCCTCGAGCACATCCCGACCGACGAGGGCGCGATCAGTGAGATGGTGCGCGTGCTGAAGCCGGGTGGCGTCGCCGCGGTCACCGTGCCCCGGTACTGGCCGGAGAAGGTGTGCTGGGCCCTGTCGGACGAGTACCACGAGGTCGAGGGCGGACACGTCCGCATCTACAAGGCATCCGAGCTCGCGGGCAAGTTGCAGCGAGCCGGACTCGAGGTCACCGGCACCGACCACGCCCATGCCCTGCATGCCCCGTACTGGTGGCTGAAATGCGCTGTGGGAGTCGAGAACAACGACAATGTCCTGGTGAAGGGCTACCACCAGCTGTTGGTCTGGGACATGATGAGCAAGCCGTGGCTGACCCGGGTCGGCGAGCAGGTGCTCAACCCGCTCATCGGCAAGTCGGTGGCCATCTACCTGCGCAAGCCCGAGACCGCCACCGCGTCTTCATGACGGGGTCCTCCAGGACGGGAGCCCCATGACGGCCGTCCCGGCGATCCCCGGTGTGGTCACGGCCGAGCAGATGCGGGCCACCGGTGCCGCGATCGTCGGCATGCAGGAGGCCGACGGTGCCTTGCCGTGGTTCCCGGGCGGGCAGACCGACCCGTGGGACCACATCGAATCGGCGATGGCGTTGTCCGTGACCGGGTTTCACTCCGAGGCAGAGGCGGCTTACGAGTGGTCGCGGCGTAAACAGCGCGACGACGGGTCGTGGCCGATCCGTACCGTCGTAGGAAAGGTGGAGGACGCCGGCACCGACAGCAACTTCTGCGCCTACATCGCGGTCGGGGTCTGGCATCACTATCTGATCACCGGTGACGACGCCTTCTTGCAGAAGATGTGGCCGGTGGTCTGGTCGGCGATCGACTGCGTGCTGCGCTTCCAGCGTGAGGACGGTGCGTTCCGCTGGGGCGGCGACCACCGGACCGGAGCGATGTTCGGTGAAGCGCTGATCACCGGGAACGCCAGCATCTTCCAAGCGCTGGACTGCGCGATCCGGATCGCCGGTGAGATGGATCAGCCCGACGCCGACTGGATCGCGGCGCACAGCGTGCTCGGCGACGCGATCCGTGCCGACGTCACGCGTGACGAGTGGCAGACCTTCACCCCGCCGTCCGAACACTCCATGGACTGGTACTACCCGATCCTCGGCGGCGCCGTCCGCGGACGCGACGGGCAGGAACTCATCGCGCGGCGGTGGGAACAGTTCGTGGTCCCCGGCAAGGGCGTTCGTTGCGTCGACCATCGTCCCTGGGTCACCGGCGCCGAGACCTGTGAGCTGGCACTGGCACTCGATGCCCTCGGTGACACCGCCGATGCCATCGAGCTCATCGCGTCGATTCAGCATCTGCGCGACCCGGACGGATCGTATTGGACCGGACTGGTTTTCGCCGACGGCAAACGCTGGCCCGTGGAGAAGAGCTGCTGGACCTCAGCGGCTGTGATCCTGGCGGCCGATGCGGTGAGCCGCACCAGCGTGGCCAACGGGATCTTCCGGGACGTCCGCCAGCGGCTCGTCGCACCGACTCCCTGAGCCGTCTGCGGAGGGCGCGGCCAGCCACCGCCCCCTAATCCGAAAGAACCGCATAACCGCTGGTTTGTGGGGTGCAAGCGACGCCCTCCCTCTGCTCCCTGAGGTGTGAGGAGCGATGGCGACGAGCCACGAAGGGTGGCGACGTCATCTCACCAGGACCCTTCGTGACGCGCCCTCCGCAAGCTCCGGGCGCTCCTCAGGGAGCAGGGGTTGACGCGCCCTCCGCAAGCTCCGGGCGCTCCTCAGGGGGCAGGGGTTGACCGCGCCCTCCGCAAGCTCCGGCCTCCTCAGGGAACAGGAGCCAGGTGGTTCTTTCGACTCAGGGAGCGGGGGTGGCTCGCTTCGCTCACACCTCTCCCAACGGGTCTACACGACCGCCGGGGCGATGCCGAGCTTGCCGGCCAGCTTGGCGAGGTAGCCGCTCGCGCGCTCGACCGAGTCGTCGGGGAGGCCGTACAGCACTGTCGTGACCCCGATCTCGCGCCACTTCTCGAGCTTCTCGGGTACCGGCCGGAAGTCGAGGACGACGATCTCGGGGTCGCCCGCACGACCGGCGTCGGACCAGATCTGCTTGAGCAACGACACCGATCCCTCGATGTCCTCCTCGCCGGGGGTGGTGATCCAGCCGTCGGCGCTGCGCGCGATCCACTTGAAGTTCTTCTCGTTGCCCGCGGCGCCGACCTGGACCGGGATGTGCGACTGCGTGGACTTCGGCCACGCCCAGCTCGGGCCGAAGTTCACGAACTCGCCGGCGTATTCGGCCTCCTCCTGCGTCCACAGCGCGGACATGGCCTCGAGGTATTCGCGGAGCATGGTGCGCCGACGCTTCGGTGGGACGTCGTGGTCGGCGAGTTCGTCCAGGTTCCAACCGAATCCGACGCCGAGGGTGACCCTGCCGTTCGAGATGTGGTCGAGCGTCGCGATCGTCTTGGCGAGGGTGATGGGGTCGGACTGCACCGGCAATGCCACCGCGGTGGCGAGGCGGATGCGTTCGGTGACTGCTGCGGCGGCCGCGAGGGATGTCCAGGGGTCGAGTGTGCGCATGTAGCGCTCGTCGGGCAGCGTCTCGTCACCGGTGCGGGGATGCGCGGCGTCGCGTCGAGTCGGGATGTGGCCGTGCTCGGGAACGTAGTACGACGCGAAACCTGCGTCCTCGATGAGCGGGGCCAGGACGTGGGGCTTGAGCCCGCGGTCGCTGGTGAACTGCACGATCCCGAAATCCATGGGGCCCTCCGACGGCGTCGTTCGGTCGTCCGCGGTTTCCGGACGGTTGACTGGACACTAGTCTAGGTGATCGGCGTCACCCAGGCCAGAGGGCATCGGGGGCCCTCACCGACTCATCCCTGCGGGTCGGTGGCCAGACCCGGCATGACGAACCGCTCGAGATGGCGTCGGACCTGCCGCGCGTCGTCGATGTCGAGGGCCTCACCCGGGGAGGTGCCGAGGCTGATCAGGACGCGCGCAACCCATTCGGACACCTCGTACGGATCGTGTGCGGGGTGTATCTCCCCGCGGGCAGCGGCCTGTTCGACGAACGGGAACCAGAACGCCGCCAGATCGGGAACCAGCTTGACGACACCGACACCGGCGCATTCGGCGAACTCCGTGGGTTCCTCCGTGCGGAGTCGGAGCAGCAGCGTGCCCGGGTCGTCGTAGGCACCCCGGCCGATCCGGACGCCGGCGGTGAGTTGCCCGACCAGGTCGGGGATGGCGTCGAGTTCGGCCCGGGCGTCGCGCCAGAACGACTCGGTGAGACGGACGATGGTCGCGCCGATCATGGACGGTTTGTCCGGATAGTGCCGATACAGCCACGCGCGGGACACGCCTGCCGACTCCGCGACCTGCTGCATGGTGGTCGCCCGGATTCCCTTGTCGGCGAGCAGCTTCTGCGTGGCGTCGAGCAGTCGTTCGTGGACCGTCGTGGTCGAGGCCTCGGTCACTGACTCCTCCTGTGGTCGTGGTCGGTGCGCGCCGCGTCCCCACATCCACATGTCTGCTCAGGAGGGCGCTGCGTAGACAGTTCGCGGATTCTGTGTACACGATACGTCTCATCGTGTAGACACAAATCAGATTGTGTCTACATCCAACGGGTCCACCGAGGGGGCAGTGTGCCTTTACCAACCACCGCGATCATCGGCGCCGGTATCAGCGGGCTGACCGCCGGCAAGATGCTCACCGACTACGGCGTGCCGTACACCTGCTTCGAGAGTTCGGACCGGGTCGGGGGCAACTGGGCCTTCGGCAACCCGAACGGTCACAGCAGTGCCTACCGGTCGCTGCACATCGACACCTCGAAACACCAGTTGTCGTTCCGCGACTTCCCGATGCCCGACGAGTATCCCGACTTCCCGCACCACACCCAGGTCAAGGCCTACCTGGACTCCTACGCCGAGGCCTTCGACCTCTACTCCTCGATCGAGTTCACCAACGGAATCGAGCATGCGACCCGACTGGACGGGGGCGGCTGGGAACTGGAGACCCAGGGCGGTGAGCGCAGGCGGTTCGACCTGCTGGTGGTGGCGAACGGCCATCACTGGGATCCGCGCTGGCCCGATTTCCCGGGCGAGTTCGACGGAATCGAGATGCACGCCCACCACTACATCGATCCGCGTACCCCGCACGATTTCACGGGTAAGCGCATCCTCGTCGTCGGCCTGGGTAACAGTGCCGCCGACATCGCCGTCGAACTGTCGTCGAAGGCGCTGGACAACAAGCTGACCCTCTCCACGCGGTCGGGAGCGTGGATCGTGCCGAAATACTTCGGGGGCAAGCCCGCCGACAAGTACTACCGGTCGACGCCGTATCTGCCGACGTCGTGGCAGCGCAAGTTCGTCCAGGTCATGCAACCCGTGACCGCCGGCCGGCCGGAGGATTACGGTCTGCCGACACCGAATCACAAGTTCTTTGAGGCACATCCGACGCAGTCGGTGGAACTGCCACTGCGACTGGGCTCGGGCGACGTGACCCCCAAGCCCAACATCAGCCGGTTCGACGGGTCCACGGTCCACTTCGACGACGGGACCGCCGACGACTTCGACATCATCATCTACGCAACGGGTTACAACATCACGTTCCCGTTCTTCGACCCGAACTTCATCAGTGCGCCCGACAATCGGATCGACCTCTACAAGCGCATGTTCTACCCGGGAATCGACGACCTCGTCTTCGCCGGTTTCGCGCAGGCGGTTCCGACGCTGTTTCCCTTCGTGGAATGCCAGGCGCGGCTGATCGGGGCCTACGCCACGGGTCACTACCGGCTCCCGTCGGTACCGGAGATGCGGCAGACGATCGAGGCGGACATGCAGTACTACACCGGACACATGCTCGACCGCCCGCGGCACACGCAGCAACTCGATCACTATCTCTACGAACACAACATGCGGACCAAGGAGATTCCGGCGGGGATCCGGCGGGCCCACCAGCAGGGGCCGCCGACGTGGGCCGGGGTGGCCGACGATCTGGTCTCGAAGGGAGCATCCGCATGACCATTTCAAATGGTGCGACCACCGTACGCTTCCGATCGTCCGACGCCGACTGCGACGCCTGGTTCTTTCCGGGCGCGGAGTCTTCGCCGTTCGAGATCGACGGCAAGCGCCCCGTCGTCGTGATGGCGCACGGTTTCGCGGGGACCAAGGACTCGGGTCTGGCGCCCTATGCGCAACGGTTCGCCGACGCGGGGTTGGCCGTGTTCGCGTTCGACTACCGCGGCTTCGGGCTGTCCGGTGGCGAACCGCGACAGTCGATTTCGCTGGAACGGCAGGCCGACGACTACCGCGCCGCGATCGGCGCCGCCAAGAAACAGCCGGGAGTGGACCCGGAACGGATCATCCTCTGGGGAGTGTCGCAATCCGGCGGGCATGCGCTGACCGTGGCGGCCGACCGGACCGACGTGGCCGCGGTGATCGCGGTGGTGCCACTGGTCAATGGGCTCGCCGCCGGTCGCGTCGCCTACGCCCAGGTCGGCGGGGCGGCGATCGCCCGCTCGACCGCCACGGCAGTGGCCAGTTCGGTGGGTCGACGGCTGGGCCGGGGTCCGAAGATGTTGCGGGTCGTCGGCGAACCCGGCGACGTGGGCGCCGCGCTGACCGCACCAGGGTTTCTGGAGAGCTACCGCGCGATCGCGGGGCCGTCGTGGCGCAACGAGGTCGACGCCTCGGTCGGTCTCGAGATCGGCTCGTTCCGAGTCGACAAGCACGCCGCGCGCGTCGATGCCCCGGTGCTGTTCCAGATCGCCGACTTCGATTCCGCCGCACCGCCGTACGCGGCGTCGAAGACCGCGTTCAAAGCTCACGCCGAAGTGCGCCACTACCCGTGCGACCATTTCGACATCTTCGCGGGCAACGACTTCTTCGAGCCCTGCGTCACGCACGAGATCGGTTTCCTGCGCCGTCATCTGGCATCGAACGCCGACGTTGTGGAAGCGGCTACGCGATGAACCGGGCGGTCGTGATCGGGGGTGCCTCGGGGATCGGACTGGCCACCGTCGACGCGTTCGTCGGCGAGGGGATGCAGGTGGTGGTGGCCGACCGCGACGTGGAACGTGCCGAGCAGGTGGCGGCGACGCGCGACGGGGCGCGGGCGGTGCACATGGACGTGACCGACGAGGACTCGGTCGCAGCGACTTTCGCCGGCATCGGCGACTTCGACACGGTGGTGAACTGTGCCGGGTTGTCGAATCCGGGTGCGCTCACCGAACTCGAACTCGACGCCTGGCGCAACACCGTCGACATCTGTCTGACCGGAACGTTCCTCGTGATCAAACACGCCGGTCGCCGGATCGCCGACGGCGGATCGATCACCTGCATCGCCTCACTCAACGGCCGCCAGCCGGGCGCCGGGATGGGGGCGTACTGCGCGTCGAAAGCCGGTGTGCTGATGCTCGTCGAGGTGGCCGCACTCGAACTCGCCGACCGTCGGGTGCGGGTCAACGCGGTGTCGCCGGGGCTTGTGATGACCCCGCTGACCGAGGGCATCGGCTTCGTACCGGGCCTCACCGAGGACTACCTCGACAACACCCCACTGGGCCGGAGCGGAGAACCCGCCGAGATCGCCGACACCGTAGCCTTTCTCGCCTCCGACAAGGCGCGCTGGATCACCGGTGCCGCCTTCGACGTCAACGGCGGCGCGCACCTGAAGCGCTATCCGGACGTGCTCGGCAAGGTGCGGGCGCTGGCCGGCGAGGCCTGACGCTGACGGCCTCCGACGCGGTCAGGCCTTCCGCGGTAGCGGCGCGCCCACCTCGCCCGAGTCGCGGCGGAGGACACGCAGCGATCCCTCCGCCCGCACCTCGGTGAACTGTCCGGTTTCCAGTGCCTGGCAGTAGATCTCGTACGGCGGGCGGCCGCCGTCGGCGGGGTCGGGGAAGACGTCGTGGATGAGCAGGGCCCCGCCGATGCGCACCCACGGCGCCCAGCCGTCGAGGTCGGTCTGCGCCGCCTCCATGCTGTGGCCGCCGTCGATGAAGACGAAATCCGCCGGTCGGCCCCAGACCTTAGCGGCGACGGCCGACGGGGCGAGCAACCCGACGACGGTGTTGTCGAGCCTGGCGTCGAACATGGTGCGGCGGAAGCGTGCCGAGGTGTCGAGCGTCCCGGTGTGTGCGTCGACGAGGGATTCGTCGTGGTACTCCCAACCGGGCTGGTGTTCCTCGGAACCGCGGTGATGGTCGACGGTCACGATGACGGCGTCGTTCGCTTCGCCGGCCGATCCCAGGAAGACGGTAGATTTCCCGCAGTAGGTACCGATCTCCACGCCGACCTTCGTCGAATCAGGTTGGGACAGATATTCTCCGGCGATCTCGAAGAGCGTCTGGGCCTCGTCGAGCGGCATGAATCCGGGTGCCTCGTCCGCGACGCGGAGGCGGTCGGGGGAGGGTGCGTTCGGCGACTGTGCCGCAGGTTGTGACATGGCATCAGATCCTATCGGGTGTGTGACGGTCGCCGCGTAGGGTGAGCCGTATGAAAGCTCAGGTACTCACCGCAGAGACAGGCCCGTCCGGACTCGAGTTGCAGGACGTTCCCGATCCCACCCCGGCCGACGGCCAGGTCGTCGTCGACGTGAAGTCGTGCGGCGTGTGCTTCCCCGACGTGCTGATGAGTCAGGGCAAGTACCAGCTGCGCGTGCCGACGCCGTTCACGCCGGGCACCGAGGTCGCCGGCGTGGTGCGCTCGGCTCCCGACGGGGCGTCGGTGAAGGTCGGGGACAAGGTGCTCGTGGCGTCGATCGTCGGCGGATTCGCCGAACAGGTCGCGGCCGCGCCCGAACAGCTCCTGCCGCTTCCCGAAGGCCTGACCTTCGAGCAGGGCTCGGCCATGGGCATCAACTACCAGACCGCCTTGTTCGCGCTGAAGACCCGCGCGCACACCCAGCCCGGTGAGGTGGTCGGCGTGCTCGGCGCCGCCGGCGGCGTCGGGACCGCGTCGATCATGGTCGCCAAGGCGATGGGCGCGAAGGTCATCGCCATCGTCCACCGGAAGGGTGCCGAGGACCTGCTGCGCAGCGCCGGGGCCGACGAGATCGTCCAGCTCGAGGAGGGCTGGGGTACCAAGCTCAAGGAGATCGTCCCCAAGGGCGTCGACGTGATGATCGACCCGTCGGGCGGCGAGGTGTTCGACGAGGCGCTCCGTCAGGTCGCCCCCGATGGCCGCTACGTCGTGGTGGGCTTCGCGGCCGGTGGCATCCCGACCGTCAAACTCAATCGAGTCCTGTTCCGCAACATCGCCGTCGTCGGGGCCGCGTGGGGCGAGTACGTGCGCACCCATCCGGAACTGAACCTGCCCGCGAAGCTGCATGAAGAGCTGACGCAGATGATCGCCGACGGGATGGAACCTCAGGTCAACGTCACCTACACGCTCGATCAGCTGCCGGAAGCGTTGACCGATCTCGCCGAAGGGCGGATTCTGGGGAAAGCGGTCGTCAAGATCGGCGAGTAGGCCCTCGGCGGGTCGGCCCGGTTGCGACGTCGCATCGCCTTCCGCCCAGCGCATCCGTCATCGAAGGGATCTGCTATGTGCCGCAACATCACCGAACTCCGCGGACTCGAACCGCCGGCCACCGAGGACGAGATCGAGGCGGCCGCGCGGCAGTACGTGCGCAAGGTGAGTGGAGTTCGCAACCCATCGCCGGCGAATGCGGAGGCCTTCGAGGCCGCGGTGGTCGCCGTGACCGCGGCTACCCGCACGCTGCTCGACGTCTTGCCCGAGCGTCGTCAGCCGCCGAAGACGGTGCCCCCGCTCCGGCGCCCCGAGGTGCAGGCGCGGATTGCCGCTCGGGGCTGAGGAGTCCCACACAGGTTCAGCAGTAGGTATCGCGAGGCGATACCTACTGCTGAACTCGTCCTGAGGTGGTGGAGCCTACGAGCCGGCGGCTTCGTCACTGCCGGTGACGATCATTTCCGCGAAGTCCCACAACAGATTGTCGAAAGCCTCGATTGCGTAGAAGATTGCAGACAGCATGATATTTCCCGCTTTCACTTCGAATTCGACAGTGGACGCAGGCCGCAGCAAAGGCGCACGTCGGCGGCCCGTGGGATAGCGGGATGGGTGCCAGATGATCAAGAGGGGGTTGATTTCTGGCGCGGTGAAGAAATGATGTTACAAATCCCGAATCCCTGTATCATTGGTAGCACGCGAATCGTTTTCCGACAAGCAATTGGCAAATTCCGATAGAGAAGTATCGGCGTCGACCCCACGCAAGTGTCCCCGATGATCGGCGTGAGATGGCCAGGCCGACGGTGGCCTCCGCAGCGCGCCTCGCAGGCGCCCCGTGACGACGACGATCCCCAGCTCAACCGGGTTAAACCCACCGGCGAGCAAAAATTTGGAACACCTCCTGCGCGTGGGGATAGTGTCGACATGGTGTCCAACCACCGATCCCATCGCGCCCGACGGGCCGCGCCGCGCGCCGTGCGCGTCGTCGCGCTGGCACTGACGGTCGCCATCGTCGGCCTGCTGACCATCCTCGGCGGACCTGCGCCACGAGCCCAGGCGGCTCCCGCCGACAGCTGTGCGCCCGCTGGACTCGCGTCGGCCTCGGCCGCGCCGGTCAACCTCGCCGCAGCCGATCAGGGCGGTGAGGACCGCTACACCACCAAGTCCACCACGCCGCTCGACCAGATCGACGTGAGTCGTCTCGAGTTGCTGTCGCCCGGCAAGATCTCCGTCGGCACGCTGTCGGACGCCGGACCGAGCATCTGCGTCAACGGCGCGGGCGACTTCACCGGCTTCGACAACGAACTCCTCAAGGCCGTCGCCGCGAAGCTGGGTCTGCAGATCGAGTTCAACGGCACCGAGTTCGCCGGCCTGCTGTCCCAGGTCGCCAACAACCGCTTCGACGTCGGGTCGTCGTCGATCACCACCACCGACGACCGGCGCAAGACCGTCGACTTCACCAACGGCTACGACTTCGGCTACTTCTCACTCGTGGCGCCGACCGACGGCGCGATCAAGGGCTTCGGCGACCTCTCCGACTCGACGCGCATCGCCGTGGTCCAGGGCACCGTCCAGGACGACTACGTCGTCAACACCCTGGGCCTCGACCCGGTGAAGTTTCCGGACTACGCCACCGCCTACGCCAACCTCCGGAGCGGTCAGGTCGACGCCTGGGTCGCACCGTCGCAGCAGGCGGAGGGTGCGGTCCGAGAGGGCGACGGCACCGCGATCGTCGAGAACACCTTCAGCGTCAACAACTTCGTCGCGTGGGCCGTCGGCAAGAACAAGCCGCGGCTCACCGAGGCCCTGAACTCCGGACTCGACGCCATCATCGCCGACGGCACGTATGCCGACCTCTACGTCGACTGGGTGCCGCGCGAGCTACCCGAGGGGTGGAAGCCGGGCAGCAAGGCGGCGCCCGCGCCCGAACTCCCCGACATCGCCGCCATCGCCGCCGAGAACGCGGAGAAGGCGGGCCCGGCCGAGGAGACCGCGCCCAAGAGCACCCTGGAACAGCTCGGCGACACCTTCTTCAACTGGGATCTCTACAAGGAGTCGTTCCCGGAGCTGATCAAGACCGGGCTCGTGAACACCTTGATCCTGTCCGTGGTGTCCGGGGTGCTCGGCACCATCCTGGGCATGATCCTGGCGCTCTGCGGCATCTCCCGGTCGCGGTGGTTGCGCTGGCCGGCGCGTGTGTACACCGACATCTTCCGCGGACTGCCCGCCGTCGTCGTCATCCTGATCGTCGGACTCGGTGTGGGCCCGGTGGTCAAGGGCATCACCGGCAACAACCCGTACTGGCTCGGGGCGGTCGCCCTGGCCCTGCTCGCCGCGGCCTACATCGGCGAGATCTTCCGGTCCGGAATCCAGAGCGTCGACGACGGGCAGCTCGAGGCCTCGCGGGCCATCGGGTTCAGCTATCGGCAGTCGATGCGTCTGGTGGTGGTGCCGCAGGGCGTGCGGCGGGTGCTCCCGGCGCTGATGAACCAGTTCATCAGCCTGATCAAGGACAGCTCGCTGGTGTACTTCCTCGGGTTGTTGGCCAGCCAGCGGGAGCTGTTCGCGGTCGGCCGCGACCTGAACGCGCAGACGGGCAACCTCTCGCCCCTCGTCGCCGCGGGAATCATGTACCTGATCCTCACGATCCCGCTGACGCACCTGGTCAACTACATCGACCGGCGCCTGCGCACCGGACGTCCCACCGACGTCCAGGACGACCCGCTGCCCCCGACCGTTGTCGAGAAGGGATAGGCCCATGCCTGATCTCAACAAGTCCGAGACCGACACCGAGGGCTCCCAGACGCCGGGCTCCCGGACGCCGAGTACGACCGCCACCCGGACGGCCGTCTCGCTCACCGGCACCGACCTGCACCTGTCATTCGGCAAGCACCACGTGTTGCGGGGCGTCGACATCCAGGTCGACGCCGGCACCACGACGACGGTCATCGGACCGTCGGGATCGGGCAAGTCGACTCTCCTGCGCGTGCTGAACCGGCTGCACGAACCCGACCAGGGTGACATCCTGCTCGACGGCCGGTCGGTCCTGAAGGACAACCCGGACGAACTCCGACGCCGGATCGGCATGGTGTTCCAGCACTTCAACCTGTTCCCGCACAAGAGCGTCGTCGACAACGTCGCGCTCGGACCGCGCAAGCTGAAGGGGCTGAGCAAGGACGAGGCCCGCGAGGTCGCGCTCCGTCAGCTCGAGATCGTCGGGCTGACCAACAAGGCCGATGTGCGCCCGGCACGCCTCTCCGGCGGCCAGCAGCAGCGGGTGGCCATCGCCCGTGCGCTCGCCATGACCCCCGAGGTCATGTTCTTCGACGAGGCGACCTCCGCCCTCGACCCGGAACTGGTCAAGGGCATCCTCGCGCTCATGGCCGACCTCGCCACCGAGGGGATGACCATGGTGGTCGTCACCCACGAGATGGGCTTCGCGCGCAACGTCTCCGACAACGTGCTGTTCATGGATCACGGTGCCGTCGTGGAGACCGGGCGTCCGGAACAGGTCTTCGACGACGCGACGTCGGATCGGCTGCGGGCCTTCCTGTCCCAGGTGCTGTAGGCGCTCGCCCCGGTCAGCCGATCCCTATGAGTCTGGAGCCGTTGCGGTAGAACACGTCTCGGAGCCACTCGTCCCCGAGGTCGAGGCGGATGATCGCCTCGAGGGCGTGGGTGTAGCCGTAGGGGATGTTCGGGAAGTCGCTGCCGAACAGGATCTTGTCGCCGGCGTCGGCCAGTCGCGGCAGGTAGTCCGACGGGAACGGGGCGTCCTCTTCGGCGAAGTCGGTGAACGCCATCGTGGTGTCCAGGCGCACGTTGGGGTACTCCAACGCGAGGTCGAGGAACGCGGTGTACTCGGGCATCCCCATGTGCGCGACGATCAGTGGCAACGACGGAAACCGGTGCAGCAGTTCGCGGATGGGGTCGGGTCCGGTGTACGTCCCCGGGGCGGGCCCGGAACCGCAGTGGATGATGACCGGAACCTGGGAGTCGGCGATCTGCGACCACACCCCGTCGAGCAGCGAATCCGTCGGGGCGAAGTCGCCGACCTGGATGTGGCATTTGAAGACCTGCGTGCCGGCTTGGATGGCGCGGGAGACGTAGGTGTGGGCGGACTCCTCGGGATAGAACGTCGCCGTGTGCAGGCAGTCGTCGTGGTTGGCGGCGAAGTCGTGCGCCCAGCCGTTCAGCCACTCGGCCATGTTCGGTTTGTGTGGATAGACCAGGGACGAGTAGGCCCGCACCCCGAAGTCGCGCAGGGTGGCGACGCGGACGTCCTCGTCGGCGCGGTAGGTGATCGGCCACTCCCGTCCGACCAACGGCCCGACGGAATCGAAATAGGCCCACACCTTGTCCATCACCGGTCGCGGCATGAAGTGGGTGTGGACGTCGACGATGCCCGGCAGGCCCAGCTCGGCAGAGATCGCGCGCACCTGCCGCGCCTCGTCGGTGCTGAACGGCTCGGGGGCTTCGGGGACGGCACTGTTCACCCGAGTGACCGTACGCCGGTTGCGCGGGCGGCCGCGAGTGCCGATCAGCCGACCGTGGACACCCCGGGCGCGATCAGCACCTTGCGGTGGTCGTTGGGCGCCGAGAGCTCGCGGACGACGCGATCGGTCTCGTCGAGCCCCACGATCCCGCTGACCAGCGTCGACGACCCGATCGCGCCCTTGTTCAACTCCGCTGCGGCGGTGTCGAACTCGCGCTTGGTGTAGTAGGAGACGAAGTGCATGGTGATCTCCTTGACGACTCCGGCCACCGGCATGAACGTGTCCGGGCTCAAGCAGACGCCCGCGATGACCACTGTGCCGTGGGTCGCGACCGCGTCGAGGGCGGACGCGATCATCCCCGGCTTGCCCACGCACTCGACGACCACGTCGAAGCCCGATTCGACCTGGGCGGGGAGTTCGTCCGGAGCGCACACCGCGGACGCGCCGAGATCGAGTGCGGCCGCGCGCCTGCCCGGCGACGGGTCCGAACACACGAGTTCGGTGGCCACGCCGCGGGAGAGCCAGTGCAACGCCGCGAGGCCGACGGGACCGGCGCCGAGGACCAGCACCCGGTCGCCGGGCCGGACGGACGCGCGGGTGACGGCGTGCAGACCCACCGCCAGCGGCTCGACCAGCGCGCCGTCGACCGGGTCGATGTCGTCGAGCAGGACACTCTCGGCGGCACCGACCACCGCGAACTCGGCGAGTCCGCCGGGTAGGACGCCGAGTCCGAGGGTGCGCGCAGACGGGCAGCGGGCGACGTCACCGGTAAGACAGGCGCGGCACCGATGGCACCCGATGACCGGCATGGCGGCCACGGCGTCGCCGACCCGGAAGGCGTGGGGGACGTCCGGGTCCGCGGGCCCGATGCCGACGACCTCGCCGGCGAACTCGTGGCCCATGATCGTGCCGGCCGGGAGCAGCGGCGCGATCGACAGGTCTGAACCGCAGATCCCGTTCGCCGCGACCCGCAGAACGAGTTCGCCGGGTCCAGGCGTCGGATCCGGACGATGCTCGACGACGAATCCGCCTGGGCCGAACTCTCCTGGGGCGGTCACCGCGGCTCGCATCAGCCCGCCGACCAGCGCACCGACGGGACGTCGACCGCGGAGCGGGGCACGATGAACACCCCTTCGGCCTCGCAGGTCACCCCGTCGGCGTCGGAGATCGTGCCGCGGACGATGCGTTTGCGTCCGCTGTGCTCGGTCACCGACGCCTGCGCGACCAGTGCGCCCAGGGGCGTCGGTCGCCCGTACCGGACGGTGAGGGTGCCGGTGTAGCACGGCCCCTCGACACTGGCCGCATTGCCGAGGACGTGATCGAGGACCATCGCGCACACCCCGCCGTGCACCTGACCGGGAGGGCCCTCGTAGGCCGCTCCCAGCGTGAACTCACTGCGAACCCCGTCGGCGACATGCACCACGTCGAGCGGTGGCGCGAGCGCATTGCGCACGCCGATGACCGCATTTCCCCAGGCCATCCCGGTGTTCTCGCGGGTGTGTCGCACCCCGAAGGCCCCGTCCATCTGGCTTCTCCGCAAATCGGCCACCACGTCGGCGATCCGTCGGCGATCCGTCGGCGCGCTTCGTCGAGGTCCTCCTCGGCGACCTCGGTGCGGATCACCGCGTCGACAAGGTCCCGGACGGTGTCGGTGAGAGGGGTGTAGACCGCGCGGCGACGCGCGACCTCCGCTTCGGAGATGTCCTCCAGGATGAAGTCCATAAGGCTACCGATCAGTCAGTTGTGGCATAGGTAACGAAGTGTGGCGACGCAAAGTAGAACGTGTTCTAATTTAACCACTAGAACGTGTTCTCATTTTGCGGTTCGGAGGACATCGACCCCGGTCGGACATCTGGCTCCGACCGATCCAGCGGTGATCCGCGCGAACCGCGAAATCGATCCCACAGGAGATGGACCGATGAGTGCCGAGACCTTCGACCTCACCGCACGCGACGAGACCTGGGTGAAGCGGGTGCTGCCCGTGCTCAAGCTCGTGGCCAAGACCTACTTCCGCTCCGAGGTCCGGGGCATGGACAAGGTGCCCGACGGCGGTGCCCTCCTCGTGTCCAACCACTCGGGCGGTCTGATGGCCTTCGACGTCCCGGTGATCAGCGTGGCCTTCGCCGACGAGTTCGGGGCGGACCGGCCGTTGTACACCCTGGCCCACGACCTCATCTTCACCGGATCGGGCAAACAGATCTTCGGAAAGGTCGGGTTCCTGCCGGCTCACCCGAAGAACGCGGTCGCCGCCCTGCGGTCCGGCGCGGCCACCATCGTGTTCCCCGGCGGAGAGTGGGAGGCGTTGCGGCCGAGCAGCCAGAGCGCGACGATCGACTTCCACGGTCGGACCGGGTACATCCGCACCGCACTCGAGGCGGGCGTGCCGATCGTCCCGATCGTCACCATCGGGGGCCAGGAGACGCAGCTGTTCCTCAACCGCGGTGACACGCTGGCCCGGATACTGCGGCTCGACAAGCTGATCCGCACCGACACCGCTCCGTTCGCGCTCGGCTTCCCGTTCGGTCTGACCGCGCACCTCCCGCCGAACATCCCGTTGCCGTCGAAGCTGGTCACCGAGGTCCTCGACCCGATCGACATCACCGCCGAGTTCGGCAACAACCCCGAACACGACGAGGTGGACCAGATGGTCCGCAAACGCATGCAGCACGCACTGGACGACCTCGCCCGCAAGCGCCGATTCCCGGTCATCGGCTGATCACCAGGAGACGACGATGATCTCGCAACTCCGCGATCGCGTCACCACGCAGATGTGGCTCGTTCGCACCCTCGTCCGCAGCGGCTTTCTCGGTTCGCTTCGGGTCGATCGCTATGTCCGCATGGGGCTCAACCTCCGTCGGCACGGTGGCGCCTCGCCGGTGAGCGGGATCGGCCTCGCCGCGGCGCGCGATCCCGACGGACTCGCCCTCATCGACGAGGCGGGACAACTCACCTGGCGCGAGCTCGATGCCCGCTGTGACGCGCTCGCCGTCGGTCTGCGCGATCTTCCCGGCACGGCGGTCGGCACCGTCGCCATCCTATGCCGCAACCACCGCGGTCTCATCGAGGCGCTCGCCGCGACGTCCCGGCTCGGTGCCGACGCGGTACTCCTCAACACCGGGTTCGCCGGACCCCAGCTCGCCGACGTCCTCGAACGTGAACAGGCAGACGTGCTCATCGCCGACGACGAGTTCGACACCGTCGTCGAGGCCGCGGCGCAACGACTTCCGGAACTGCGGCGCATCCGTGCATGGACGGAGTACGAGTCGTCGCAAGGTGTCACCGTCAACGGACTGATCGGCGCGAATCGCGGCGCGCGACCCGCGCGGCCCGATCGTGCCGGCCGGATCGTGTTGCTGACCTCGGGAACCACCGGAACGCCCAAGGGTGCGCGCCGAGGCGGAAGCACCGACGTGGCGTCCCTCGCCGCGATGCTCGACCGGATTCCCTGGCGCGCAGGCGAGTCCATCGTCATCGCGGCCCCGGTCTTCCACGCATGGGGTTTCGGGCAGGTGGCCATCGCGGCGACGATGACGTGCACGATGATCATGCGCCGTCGCTTCGATCCCGTGGCGACGCTCGACATGGTCCGCGACCACGGGGCCACCGGCCTCGCCGTGGTTCCGGTGATGCTCGAACGCATCACGGACCTCCCCGACGACGTCCTCGACGACCGCCCGATGCCGACGCTGCGCTTCGCCACCGCGAGCGGATCGCGGATGCGCTCCGATGCTCTCGTCGCATTCCTGGACCGGTACGGCGACGTGGTCTACAACAGCTACAACGCCACCGAGGCGGGTCTCATCACCACCGCCACCCCAACCGATCTGCGCACCGCGCCGGAGACCGCCGGGCGGCCGCTCGCCGGTACGAGTGTTCGCATCCTCGACGACGACGACCGCGAGGTCCCCGTCGGCGAGGTCGGGCGCATCGTGGTCGCGAACAACTCCGGGTTCGACGGTTACACCAGCTCGGACACCAAGGCATTCAGCGACGGACACATGGTGTCGGGCGATGTCGGCCGCTTCGACGAGAACGGGCTGCTGTTCGTCGTCGGCCGCGACGACGAGATGATCGTCTCCGGCGGGGAGAACGTGTATCCCCTCGAGGTCGAGTTGGTCATCGGGGCTCTCGACGAGGTGGTCGAGGTCGCGGTGACCGGGGTCGACGACGACAGGTTCGGCCAGCGTCTCGTCGCCCATGTGGTGCGAGCACCGGAGGCCCAGATCGGCGAAGAGGACATCCAGCGGCACGTGCGAGAACAGCTCGCCGGGTTCAAGGTCCCCCGCGACGTCCACTTTCTCGACGAACTGCCGCGCAATGCCACCGGCAAGATCCTCAAACGCGAACTCCCGTCCGCCCCGTCGACCGAACGAAAGGTGAGCTGAATCATGCACGCTGTCAAGCAGATCGACCGCTCCGCCGAAGTTCTGGACGCCGAACGGATGTCCGGTCCCGACGCGCTGATGCTGAACATGGAATCGGCGTCGACCCCGATGCACACACTGAAGGTCGCGGTGCTCGACACCTCCCGTCGTGGCCGGCCCCTCGATCTCACCGAGATCGCCGACGTCCTGCCCGACTACCTCGGCATGTTCCCGCGCGCGACCCAGCGGCTTGCGTGGGCTCGCGGACACGGCGCCCGCCCCTTCTGGGTGCACGACAACGACTTCGACGTGCGCCGGCACCTGGACGAGCGTTCCGCCGCCGCACCGGGGGGACGTGCCGAGCTGGACGCGATCCTGTCCGAGCTCGCCGTCCGGCAACTCGATCGGAGTCGGCCGCTCTGGGGACTGACCCTCGTGCACGGTCTCGCCGGTGGGCGGCAGGCGGTCGTCGTCCGCGTCCATCACGCCGTCGCCGACGGTCTCGCCGCACTCAACACGTTCATGGCCGCGACCGCCGGTCCGGATGAGCGGGTCGAGCAGGCGCCGATCGGCGCGACCCGCATCGAGCACGACGACGACGAGCTCACGCGCGCAGCGCGTTCGGAATCCTGGCGTATGGTTCGTCGCCTGCCGTCGGCAGCGTCGGCACTGGCGCGTGCGGTTGTCGCGAAACGCCGGGCCGGCGATGCCGAACTCATCCCGAAACCCCTGACGGTCCGTCGGACGAGTTTCAACGCCCGCAGCGGCGCCGAACGCGTGTGTGCGTCCGGCGACATCCCGCTCGCCGCCGTCCAGCGACTCGCGCTGGCCACCGGAACCACCGTGAACGGGGCTCTGCACGGTGTCATCGCCGGTGCGATCCGGGCGGAACTCATCGCCCGCGGCGAGGAGCCGGGAGTGTCGGTCTCGATCTTCGGGGTATGCAAAGACCTGGCCTCCACCCGTGTGCACGGCAACGAGATCGCCACCGCGATGGCCTATCTCAGGTCGGATCTGGCCGACCCGATCGAGCGGATCGCGGCCACCGGTGAGAGCTGCGCGGCGACTGTTCGATGCCGGCGCGAGGTCGGCTTCGATCTCACCGACGCGCTGGCCACCTACACCGGACGGCTCGGCCCGACCTTCCGCGGTCTGGCCGCGAATCGCGCACCGCTGGTGATGAACAACATCACCACCGCCAACATGCCGGGTCCGCGCACCACGCGGTGGGTCGGGGACATCGAGGTCGTCGACTGGATCTCGTTCGCGCTGGCCATCGCACCCGCCGACGTCAACCTCACCACCTACAGCTACGCCGGCAGGCTCAGCATGGGCCTCATCGCGACACCGGAGTCGATGCCCGACCCGGCCGGCTTCTTGCGGCGGGTGGCCGACGCGGTCGCAGAGGCCGCCGATGCGCTCGGACGGACGACCGCCGACGAGGACGAGAACAGTACCGCGATGGCGCAGGAGGCGAGTTGATCGACTGGGAGTCGGGAGCAGCACGACTGGGGTTGTTCGCGAAAGTGCTGCCCCGTGCGATCGGCAGTTCGCGTGCGGCCGGCCGCGGGGATCCCGCGACGGGCGTCCCGCCGGCGGACTGCGGTCCGCGGATGGTCGGGGAGACCGCCGTCGACGAGCTGTTCATCGCGGTCAACTCGGTGATCCGGGACATCCCGCCGATCGACTTCGTGGAAGACTGCGTCGACCGATGTGTCGGTGTCGCAGATGAACTGGCTGCCCTCGGTCCGTCGCGAGTCCACCTCGACCCCGGCCCACCCGGCATCGTCTCCCGCAACCGGAAGACCTTCGGGACCACCTCGTTCGATCACATCGACTACTCGGTGGCGGTGCCGCTCCCGGAATCGATCGCCGCGGCCGACCCCTACGCCGACGGGATCGCCTCGGTGCGGGTGCTGTCACGACGACGCGCCGGTCGCCGCTGGTTGATCTGGGTCCATGGGGCGGCTCAGGGTCGGGCCGACGATCTCTACGCGTTCCGCGCGGCCAACCTGTACAACAAGCTCGGTTACGACGTGGTCTTCCCCGTCCTGCCCGCCCACGGTTCCCGGCGAGTCGAGAAGGTGGCCTATCCGGGGTTCGACCCATTGGTCAACACTGTCATCACCATCCGGGCGATTGCCGAGATCCGCTCGCTCATCACGTGGATCGAGAGTCAGGAACCCGCCGACATCGCGATCGCGGGGACGTCGCTCGGCGGACCGATCGCCGCGATGGTCGCCTCGATGGACCCCCGTATCAGCTCGGTGCTAGCCGTCGTGCCGATGCTGGAGATGCATGCCACCCTGGCTCATCACATGGAGCGCGGCGGGTCCAAGGGACGCCATCTAGCGTCGTTGATGCGCAGCGAACCGGTTCGCGCGGTCTCGTCGGTCATCAATCCACTGTCCGTGGAGCCGGTTCCGACACCAGAACGCCGCATGGTGGTCGCGGCGCTCAACGACCGCGTGACCTCCGTGACCGCCGCCCAGCAGCTACACAATCACTGGGGTGGGAAAGTCCACTGGTACTCCGGTAGCCATGTCGGACATGCCATCTCGGGCAGCATCCGACAGGCCACCGACGAATTTCTCCGCGCCGCCCCGCCCCCGCGGTCAGACAGCGAACCGGGCCTCCGTTCGCTGATGTGAGGGCAGCGCTGTTCCCGGAGCAGAAAGAGGACAGACCCATTGGCCCGCCCGACCGACAGACCTCATCTCGACTCCCAGACTTCGATCGAAGTCTGGGAGTCGAGTTGAAGTCTGTCGGTCACGAATCAGGTTGCGTGAGTGCGACCCGCATCTCACCAGGACCCTTCGTGACGGCCTCCGCAAGCTCCGGCCTCCTCAGGGAGCAGTAGTTAGGGCTCGCACCTCAGGGCCGGGGTGGGTTCGTTTCGCTCGCACCTCACTGGGTGCTGTGATACCCCAGTTCCTCCGCGCGTCGAACCAGTGCGAGATTGCGTTCCCAGGATGCGTCGACCGGGTCGTCGGGATGGTGTGCCGAGGCCCACGTGCCGTAGACATTGGCCCACACCCCGAACCGGGGCCCGGTCATGAGTTGGCTCCCGTCGCGGGACGCTGCAGCCAGGAGTCGAGTTCGAAGTCGTCTTCGATGCTGCCCTGCTCGACCAGGAATGCCTTGGTGCCGGTGAGCAATTCGACGGCCCGGGCCGGGAACGGCTCCTCGGAGTAACCCTCGGGGTTGGCGGCGGCACGGACGGCGGCTTCGGGTGCCTTGGAGTTGCCGAGCTCGAACTGGAGGTACTCCTCCCAGTTCGCCTTCGCATAGCGGACCGACGACGCGTGCAGTTGCTGCCACGTCGTGGCGAAGTCCGGGTTCTTCTCCAGGAACTGGTCACTGCTGACCGTCACGCTGGTGCCGGCCAGATCGGGATGGTCCCGGTAGACCGAGTCGACCAGGTGAAATCCCTTGCCTTCGAAGGTCTGCAGCGCCACCGACGGGATGACGCCGGGCAGCGCCGCTCCGTCGATCTCACCGGAGTTCAACGGTGCCTCCTGATCGGCCGGATACAGGTGGATCAGGTTGGCGGTGATGCCCTGTTCGGCCAGCGCGCCTTGCAGATAGCGGTCGATGTAGGACCCCTTCGGCACGCCGATGTTCTTGCCCGCCAGGTCGGCCAGCGAGCGGATCGACGGGTCTTTGGCCACCACGCCGGCATCGTTGTCGAACTGGTTGATCGACAGCAGGCGGGTCTGTAGTCCCGAGCCGCGGGCGACGAGGGCGGGGGTGTCACCGTAGCTCGCGACGTCGAGGCGTCCGCCGATGAGAGCCTGGTTGAGATCGGGCCCGTTCGGGAAGTTGAAGACCTCGACGTTGTTGACACCGAGCGGGGCGAAGGCCTCGAGCAGTTCCCCGCGACTGTGGGCGAAGCCGACCGGACCGGCGATCACGTTGCTCGAGCCGATGACGCCGATCCGGAGTGTGTCGATGACTTCGCGCTGCGCCGACGACGCGTCGTCGGACCCGCACGCGGCAACCGCCGCCAGTGCGACGCCCGCCGACAGCAGTGCCACGGCGCGTCTGATGCGGCGCAGCGGTGATCCGAGAGGTGTTCTGGTGGACATTGTTTCTCTGTTCTGGAGATCTCTGGGGTGGGTGGGTCAGTCGGTGTTCAGGCGGATTGTGTTTCGTCGGTTCGCTGCTCGACGAGCCGTGGTGGCGGGTCTCCATGCGGGATCGGGGGCCCGACCGCGGTTA
This sequence comes from Gordonia sp. p3-SID1431, assembly GCF_025143765.1. Taxonomy (NCBI): domain Bacteria; kingdom Bacillati; phylum Actinomycetota; class Actinomycetes; order Mycobacteriales; family Gordoniaceae; genus Gordonia; species Gordonia sp. p3-SID1431. The sequence continues at coordinate 23,906 of NZ_JAMBDT010000027.1, read as the reverse complement.
GGCTTCCTGGTGCGCGCCCCTTGCCCCAGCCGAGCCGTTCCCGGTAGCTGCCGATCAGCTCTAGCGGTAACGATTCTCGGGTGCCGAGTGGGGACGACTCCGGGCTGACGTAGAGAGCGTCGGTGGGGCAGTACGCCTCGCACATGAAGCAGGTCTGGCAGTCGGACTGCCGTGCGATGACCGGTACGCCGTCGGGTCCGGTGTCGAAGACGTTGGTGGGACAGGCATTCACGCATTTGTCGCAGGCGATACACGCCGACGCGACGACGAGCTCGATCACGCGGGAATCCTGACGGCGAGCCGAGGGGCCGGGTCTGGCCGGCGGACAGCCGATCCGGGTGCGGCGACCCAGACATCGCCGAGTCCGCCGGTGCGGACGTGATCGCCCAGTGCCGGGTCGAGCTCGGGGTGGTCGGCGCGCTTGCTCATCCCGCGGGATTCGGTGCGGGCGAGTGCGGATCGGTAGATCCACCGTCCGACCGCGGTGATCGCAGCCGCCTCCCGCGCGCGGACGCGCCCCGCCGGTGTGCGGGCGCCGTAGGCCGGGCCGGAGACCTCGTCCCACAGCGAGTCCAGGGCGTTCAGCGCCGGTGCCATACGGTCGCCGTGACGCAGGTAGTTCTTCTCGAAGGGGATCAGTTCGCCCTGTGCGGCGGTCACCACGTCGTCGGGTGTGATCCCGCTCCGGGCGGAGCCCAATCCGACGGTGCCGGCGCCCGAGAGCCGATCGAGAGGGGATGCCCCGCCCGCGTCGCGGGCCGCTCGTGCCGCTGCAGCGCCTGCGAAACTGCCCGACGACATCGCCCAGGCGGAGTTGTGGCTGCCGCCGCCGGTGAAGCCACCGCAGATCCGCTCGCGGGTGGCGGCGTCGCCGGCCGCGTAGAGACCCGGGACGCCGGTCCAGCAGTCCGCGTCGACGATGTCGATGCCGCCGGTTCCGCGAACGGTGCCCTCGGCGAGGAGATCGACCTCGAACCGGTCGGTGAACGGGTTGATGCCCCGGCGGTCGAACTGGAGGAAGAAGTTGGGTTGACCCTGGCGCATCTGTGCCGCCACCCGCTCATCGGCCCGGTCCAGCTGTGCGTAGACCTTCTCCTGCAGCAGAGTCCGCGCGATCACCGACCGCCCCTTCGTCGATCCCGCACCCTCGACGATGCGTCCGTCGGCGTGGAAGAAGGTGGCGTAGCCGTAGTACGCGGTCTTGGTCACCGTGGAGCCTTTCGGCACGATCGCGTACGCGTTGGCGAACTCCATCCCGGAGAACGAGGCACCCACCTCCGCCGCCATCAGTGCGCCGTCGCCGGTGTCGACGTTGCTGCCCAGTGCCTTGGACAGGAACGCACATCCGCCCGTCGCCACGACGACCGCGCCGGCCGAGATCCGGAAGTCCCGGCCGGTCTGCCGCTGGTATCCGGCGGCGCCCCGCACAGCGCCCTCGCTGTCGGTGAGGAGTTCTAGGACGGGGGAGTGATCGAGGATCTGCACACCGCGGCGTCGGACCCACGCGCGCATGCGACGCATGTACTCCGGGCCCTGGACACCGGTGCGGATGGGCTCCCCGGTGTGCTCGTCGATCGGGAACGGGTAGCGACCCTCGGTGCCCAGCCGGTGCATGTTCGTGTAGGTCCTGTCGAGAACCCGGTCCATCCAGGCGTGGTCCGCGAGATACCCACCGAGCGCTTCGCGACTCGCCTTCGCCGCCGAGCGCTTGTCCGGGTCCGGGACGACGTACCAGACCCCGGTCCCGGCCGGGGCCGTCGTACCCGACGAGCCGCAGTAACCCTTGTCCACGATGATCACCTCGGCTCCGGCGTCGCGAGCGTGGACGGCGGCCCAGGTCGCGGCGGGACCACCGCCGATCACCAGCACGTCCGTGGACAGGGTCAGTACGTCAGGCATGGGTGAACTCCCGGGGTGTCGTTGTCGGTGTCGTTGTGGGGCCGGTGGATTCGGCGTCGGTTCCGCCGACGCCGAGCCCGGCGAGCAGTTGTGAACGGAGGGCGACGAATTCGGGATCGGTGACCTGGCGTGGGCGAGGTAGATCGACGACGATCTCCTGTGCGATCCGGCCGGCCCGCAGGATCAGCGCGCGATCCGCGAGGAGAAGGGCTTCCTCGACGTCGTGCGTCACCAGCAGTGTTGCCGGACGGTGCGCTTCCCACAACCGGGCCACCAGGCGTTGGGCATTGATCCGGGTCAGGGCGTCGAGCGCGCCGAACGGTTCGTCGAGCAACAGCAGGTCGGGCTCCCGGACGAGTGCGCGTGCCAGCGCGGTGCGCTGGGCCTCGCCACCCGAGAGCGTGGACGGCCAGGCGCCGGACTTGGCCGCCAGCCCCACCTCGTCGAGTGCGCGGAGCGCGCGGGCCTCGGTGTCACCGCCGCGCAGCCCGAGCGCGACGTTGCGCCACACCGACATCCAGGGCATGAGCCGGTGCTCCTGGAACACGATCGCCTTGACCGAGGGTGCCTCGATCGTGCCGGTGAAACCGCGGTCGAGCCCGCCGATCCCCCGGAGGAGGGTGCTCTTCCCGGAACCGCTCGCCCCGAGCAAAGCGACGAACTCGCCCCGGGCGATGGTCAGATCCACCCGGTCGAGAACCCGCCGGCCGTCGAATTCGCGCCCGGCCCCGAGGACGCGGACACCGTCGATTCGATCTGCGGACATTCCACTCACCTACCTTCGAATCCGTTGCGCCACGACAGGAACCGACGCTCGAATATTCGCACGCCGATGTCGGTGAGCAGTCCGAGTACCGCGTAGATCACCAGGACCAGGAAGATCTGATCGGTGCGTAGGTACTCCTTGGCGTCGTTCATCAGGAAGCCCAGACCGACCGGGGTGGTCTGCATCTCCGCGACGACCAGGACGAGCCAACCGATGCCCAGCGCCTGTCGTAGCCCGACGAAGATCTGCGGTAGTGCGCCCGGCAGGACCACATATCGCACGAGTTCGAAACGCGTCAGCTCCAGCGATTCGGCGGCTTCGATGAGCTTCTGGTCCACGCCCCGGATGCCGGCGAGGAAGTTGAGATAGATGGGGAAGATCGGGGCGACGATGATCAGGGCGATCTTGAACGAGTCGCCGATCCCGAACCAGATGATGAAGACCGGGACGAGGGCCACGGCGGGCATCATGCGCAGCACCTGGACCGGTGCGTTGACCAGGTCTTCGGCGACCTTGAAGAGGCCGGCGGCCGCGCCGAGCACCGCGCCGATGGCGATCCCGATCGCCAGTCCGATCGCGACGCGCCGCCCCGACGCGGCCAGATGCGTCCAGAGTTCACCGGTGCTGATCAGTTCCCAGCCCGCCTCGACCACCTCGGTGGGTGCGGGGGTGGTCGCGCCGAGCCATCCCCGAGCGCCGAGCTGCCAGATGACGACGACCAGGATCAGGCCGATGGACTGACGGAGCGTGCGTGTCGCGGCGTGACGGGAGAACCGTCGCCGACGTACTCGGGCCGCCGGGCCGTCGGACGGCACGTCGACGGGCCCGGCCGCGGACGGGGCGGGGGTGACACCGACCGGTGTCGTGAGTTCTAGAGTCATCGAAATCCGCCTGGGAGAGGGCTGGCAGGACTTCTGGGACGCTACTGAGAACTCGACTCCACCGGCACCGTTGGAGTCATGGTGATTTTCAAACCGCCGCGCGCCGAGACGAATCGGCGGACGGTCAGTTCGGGATCAGGTCCGGATTGGCGTCGGCGAGCAGCTCGTCACGGTCCTCGGCGAGGACGAATCCGCCGGCGATGGCGGCGTCAGCAGCGTTCCGGTAGTGCTTCTCGTATTCGTCGCGCGTTCCGTACCGGGCCGCCAACGCGTCGGCGGGGACCGGGAATGTCGTGCCGAACAGCAGGCAGATGCGGGAGACGGGGTCGGCGACGATTCCGCTGAGGACCTGGGTCGGTGCGTCGACGCACGGCGTCCGGACCCCGCCCCGGACGTTGCCGATGTCGTCCAGCTCGAACACGGGGTCGGCGCCGTCGATGTCCCGGAGGGTCAGCGGGTCGGCTGCCGGCGGCGGATCGCCACCGTCGGCCCAGGATCGCAGGTGCCGCAACGCAGCCCGCAGGACGAAACGCTGCTGACCCCGGTTGACGGGGTCGGGGCAGCCGAGGAACTCCTCGAAGTCGCCGACCTGGTGCAGGTCGGCGTGGGACGTGCCCGCCATTTCCCACACGCGTAACCGGTCGGAATCCGGTTGCCGCGCAGTGTGATAACGGAAGTTGGTCAGGACGTCGGTCTCGGTCTGCACCACGAACACCGGTGCGTCGAGGTCGGTGCGGATCGTGGTGGGCTCGCGCCCGAAGACGGTCGCCACGTCGATGCCCGAACCGACCTCGGCTGCGGGCAACCCGGCGGCCGCGCGGCTGTGGATGAGGTATCCGTCGAACGGCGCCGCATCCGGGCCGATGGCGTTCACGTAGGTCGTCAGGGCCATCGCCGACTGTGATTCGCCGATCGCGAGCACGGTGGCGACCGTCAGGCCCGCGAGGGGATGGTCGGCCCCAGCGGTGTCCCGGGCGGCGCGTCCGATCGAGCTGAAGATGTCGTAGCAGTAGGCGTCGCCCGGATGGTGGAGTCCGGCATACCGTTCCGGGTCCTTGGCGGCGAGACTCTGCGGCGCACCGGTCGCGACGCCGACCGAGCCCGTGCCGCCCTCCACTCCGACGAACTGGGCCGAGACCCCGATCCAGGCGTGCCCGGAACGGACCAGTTCAGCAGCCACATAGGAGTATTCGGGGGCGGCGTCGGCGCCACTGCTGACGTTCAGCCACTCGACGACAACGCAGCCGCTGAACGTCGCGGGCTCCGCTGGGCGTCGGACGACGACCCGGGTCGTGAACTCGGCGGCGGGTGCGGGCGGGTCCCCGACGATCTTCTCGGCCACCCCCGACGCCGCGTACTCGATGTCGGTGTATCCGGCCGCGGCGAGGTCGGGGAGGGGAGAGGCGCTGAGCAACGAACACCCGTCGCCGCCCTGTAGGACTCGAAACCGCATAAGTCGACTCACTTCTTCTTCCGGTGCTGCTTGATCACCTCACCGAACATGAAGTGCATCTTGGTGCCCTGCGGCCAGCCTACGTAGTAGCAGAGGAAGAGGCTGATCTCCTCGAGCTGCTCTGGGGTGAGCTCTCCGTTCCCGAGTGCGGCACCGGCCTGGATCTCGGCGACGTCGATGTTGTTGCTCGCGGCGAGCGCGCCGAGCAGGAGCAGCCGGCGGTCACGGTTGGACAGACCCTCCCGGGCCCAGACGTTGCCGAACACCTGGTCGGCGGTGTGCGCGAAGTAGTCGCCCGGACCGTCGCTCACCTCCCAGCCGTAGACCTCCGACATCTTGGCGAGGCCGCGCCTGCGCGCCTCGTCGGGTGCGTCGTCGGAGATGTGGGAACGGGTCATGCTGGTTCTCCTTCGAGGTGGGGGACACCGAGCCCGGTGGCCAGGTTCCGCAACGCGAGCTGCCCGAGGGGCAGGTCGACGCCGAGTTCCTCACCGAGTGCGAGTGCGAGCGTCAGGTCCTTCTCGCCCAGGGTACGGACGCCGGCAAGGATTCCGTACCAGGGATCGTCGCGCTCGACGGGAGCGGTGGTGTCGCGCAACATGATCGCCCCGGCCCCACCGGTCACGGCGTCGGAGTGCCGGACCACCTTGCCGAGCTTGGTGATGTCGATGCCGGCGGCCTCGGCCAGTCGAGCGGCCTCGGTGGTCGCGGTGAACGAGATGAAGTGGAGCAGGTTTCGCGCCAGCTTCATCCGAGTACCCGCGCCGACCTCGGGACCCGCGTGGACCAGCATGTCGGCGGTGAGCGCGAACGGCTCCTTCAGCTTCTCGTACGCGTCCCGCGGTCCACCGACCATGATCGCGAGGCGGCCCGACGCCGCACCCATAGCACCACCGGAGATCGGTGCGTCGAGCAGTGTCACCTCGCGCGCCGCGCACAGATCCGCCAGTTCGACGGCGGTCTCCGGCGCGATGGTCGAGTGGACGGTGATGACGGTGCCCGGGCGAGCTGCCGACAGCAGGCCGTCCGGACCCGCGACCACGGTTCGGACCTGCGCGTCGTCGAGCACGCAGATGCCGATGATGTCGGCCGACGCGGCGAGATCGGCGAGCGATTCCGCAGCGGTGGCGCCCTTCTCCACGACCTTCGCGACGGCGTCGGACGACAGGTCGAACACCGTCAGCCCACCCGCCCAGGCGGCCAGGCTCCCGGCCATCGGCCCACCGATGTTGCCGAGTCCGACATACCCCAGACGGATGGGGGACGACTCGCTCATGAGCGGATGACCTGGCCGCCGTCGACGTTGAAGATCTGACCGGTGATCCACCCGGCCTCGTCGGACAGCAGGAACAGGCACATTCCGACGAGATCCTCGGGAGTGCCGAAACGCTTCAGCGGCAACCGGTTCACGATGTCGGCGACCATCTCCTTGGGCGTCGTGCTCCGGGTCGCCTCCGTGTCGATGGGTCCCGGGGCGATCGCATTGACGCGGATGTTCTGCCCGCCGAGTTCGGTGGCGAGCTGCTGGGTCAGGCCGTTGACGCCGACCTTGGCCAGCCCGTAGAAGCCGCTGTACAGCCATGCGGCGGTCGAGGACTGGTTGACGATGGCGCCGCCGCCGTTGGTCATGTGCGGGTAGACCGCCCGGGTCACGTTGAGTGCACCATCGAGGTTCACGCTCATGAACTTCTTGTAATAGTCCCAGGGCACCGTGATGAGGAAGTCGAGTTTCATCCCGCCGTAGATCGCGGCGTTGTTCACCAGACCGTCGATCGAACCGTAGGCGTCGACGGTGGCGGCGGCGAGCGCCTTCGCCGAATCCTCGTCTGCGACATCGGTGCTGACGTACAGTCCGCCGATGTCGGCCGCGACCTGCTTGCCCTTCTCGTCGGCGAGGTCGGCGACCACGACGTTCGCGCCCTCCGCGGCGAGGGCACGCGCATAGGCCTCGCCGATCCCGCCGGCGGCGCCGGTGACGATGATGGTCTTGTTCTCGAAACGCTTAGAACTCATTGTCCTGCTTTCTGTGTGGATGATGTGCTGGCCCTTCGTGGCTCGCTTCGCTCGCACCTCAGGGGGCGGGGGCAACGGCTCGGTTTGTCGCACCTCAGGGGGCGGTCGAATCTGCTCCCTGAGGTGCGAGGAGCGATAGCGCGAGGCTTTTGCTCCCTGAGGTGCGAGGAGCGATAGCGCGAGGCTTTTGCTCCCTGAGGTGCGAGGAGCGATAACGCGAGGCTTTTGCTCCCTGAGGTGCGAGGAGCGATAGCGACGAGCCTCGAAGGGTCACGCCGGGCGGGCGACGGCCTTGGTCTCCAGGTACTCCTCGAAACCGGCGACACCCATCTCGCGGCCGATGCCCGACTGTTTGAAACCGCCGAACGGGACGTCGGCGGAATACCAGATGCCGCCGTTGACGCCCATCGTCCCGGTACGAACTCCGTTGACGACCTTGTTGATCCGGTCCTCATCGGTCCCGTAGACCATGCCGGACAACCCGTACGGCGAGTCGTTGGCGATGCGGATCGCGTCGTCGTCGCCGTCGTGGGGGATGATCACGAGCACCGGGCCGAAGATCTCTTCCTGCGCCACTCGCGCCGAGTTGTCCAGACCCGAGATCAGGGTCGGTTCGACGAAGAATCCGGCGGGCCTGTCGGCGGGACGGCCGCCGCCGATCTCGATCGTGCCGCCCTCACTGGTGGCGAGTTCGATGTAGGACTCGATGCGCTGGCGCTGCCGGGCCGAGATGACCGGTCCGCAGATGGTGCCGCCGTCGGTCGGGTCCCCGGCGGGCAGGCCGGCCATCGCGTCGCGGGTGGCCGTGATCGCCTCATCGAGGCTGCCGCGCGGCACCACGAGACGCGTCGTGATCGCGCACCCCTGGCCGGCATGGGTGACGACGTTGAACGCGGCCATGGCGCAGGCGGATCCGATGTCGGCGTCGTCGAGGACGATGAAGGCCGACTTGCCGCCCAGCTCCAGGAACACCTTCTTCAGCGACTCGGAGGCGGCCGCCATCACCTTCTTGCCCGTCGCGGTGGAGCCGGTGAACGAGACCAGGTCGACGCGAGGGTCGGTGCTGAGCTGGGCGCCGAGCTGATGGTCGGTCGAGGTGACGATGTTGAGGACGCCCGGCGGGAAGTCCGTCTCCTCGGCGACCACCTTGCCGACGAGCGCCGCACACCACGGGGTGTCGGGCGCGGGCTTGAGCACCACCGTGCACCCGGCGGCGAGGGCGGGTCCGATCTTGGCGAAGTTGATCTGGTGCGGGAAGTTCCACGGGGTGATCGCGCCGACGACGCCGACCGCCTCCGAGCGCAGCTCACGGTGGTTCTTCAGTCCCATGGGTTTCGCGGTGCCGAGGTCGCGAGTCCACTCATAGCTCTCGGCGAGGTCGGCGAAGTAGCCCAGATCGGTGACCGGTCCCTCGAACTGCGGGCCGTGGGTGAGGAACGACGGGCACCCGACCTCGGCGATGGTGAGCTCGCGGAGCTCATCGCCGTGGGCGAGCAGTGCGTCGCGCAGTTGACGCAGACAGCGTGCGCGCAAGGCGTGATCGCGCGACCAGTCGGTGGTGTCGAAGGCGGTGCGCGCGGCCGCGATGGCGGCATCCATGTCGGCCGCGGTGGCGTCGGCCGCCTGCCCGATGACCTCCTCGGTCGCGGGATTGACGACGTCGAAGACGCCACCGCTCCCGGGGGTGAGCTTGCCGTCGATCAACAGATCCGACGCGGATTCGGGGCGAAGAGACATGAGCTGGAACTCCATCTGGACAGGTGTCTGGACTCGCGTTCAAACCTAGTGTAGCGTGGCTCACATGTCCAGCCCCGTGTCCCAGGAATCCACTCGTCGCAGGCTGACCCAGCAGCAGGCGGAGACGGTCACACGCCTCACCGATGCCGCGGTCGACGTGCTGAACGCCGAGGGTTTCGACGGTCTGACCGTGCGGTCGGTGGCCAAGATCGCCGGGGTCGCGCCGGCTACCGCCTACACCTACTTCTCGTCGAAGAGTCACCTCGTCGCCGAGGTGTTCTGGCGTCGCCTCTCGGCCGGGGTGCTCGAACCAGATCCCGGTGCACCGCGGAGTGAGCGCGTCGCGCAGGTGCTCCGCGAGGTCGCGCTGGTCGTGGCCGGCGAGGGGCAGCTGGGTGGTGCGGTGACGGTGGCCCTGCTGGGCAGTGACCCCGACGTCGAACACCTGCGCGTGCGGATCGGCGCATTCATCCGGCGTCGTCTCGCCGCCGCCCTCGAAGAGGACCCGGAGAACCCGGGCCCGCTGCTCGACGCCCTGGAGATGATCTACTCCGGCGGCCTGGTCTACGCCGGTATGGGGCACATGACCTACGAGCAGACCTCCGAACGTCTTGTCGCAGCCGCACATCTACTGATGGAGAAGTGATGACCGAAACGACGGCGGTGTCGGGGATGGAGCACGAGCTCCCCTTCGACCCGTATGCCTATGGTTTCCACGAGGATCCCTACCCGACCTATTCCCGTCTCCGCGCGGAGGCGCCGGTCTACTACCACGGCGGGATGAACTTCTGGGCGCTCGCCGGACACGCCGACGTCCGTGCCGCATTCCGTGACACACAACGACTCTCGAACAGCTGGGGCGTGTCGATGGACCCCTCGGCGTACGGTCCCGACGCGCACAAGTCGATGTCGTTCCTCGCCATGGACGACCCCAAGCACATGCGTATCCGCAAACTCGTCTCCAAGGGCTTCACGCCTCGCCGCGTCAACGAACTCACCGGCCGGATCACCGCCCTCACCCATCAGCATTGGAGCAGATGTCTCGACAAGGGCGAGTTCGACTTCGTGCACGACTTCGCCGCCCTGCTCCCGATGGACGTCGTGTCCGAACTGCTGGGAGTGCCCGAAGCCGATCGCACCCGGCTGCGCCACCAGTCCGACCTGCTGTTGCATCGCGAGGACGGCGACCTCGACCTTCCCGAGGCGGCGGTGTACGCGTACATCGAACTGCACAAGTACTATTCGGAGCTCATCGCCGACCGGCGCAAGAACCCCGGCGAGGATCTGGTCTCGGCCCTCATCGCGGCCGAGATCGACGACGACGAGACCGGTGAGAAGACGAAGCTCACCGAGGACGAGATCGTCGGGTTCATGGTCCTGATGGTGGTGGCGGGCAACGAGACCACCACCAAACTGCTTGCCAACGCCCTGTATTGGGGCTGGCGCAATCCGGACGAGCTCGCCAAGGTCTTCGCCGACCCGGAAGTCGTCGTCCCGGACTGGACCGAGGAGACGCTGCGCTACGACAACTCGACGCAGATCGTCGTGCGGCGGGTGATCGAGGATGCCCCTTATGGCGACTTCGTGATCCCGGCGGGCGAGCGCGTACTCCTGCTCGTCGGTTCGGCGAACCGCGACGTCGAGGTGTTCGGCGCCGACGCCGACCGGTACGAGATCGGCCGCGACTGCGCCCAGTCCCTGATGAGTTTCGGCCTGGGCGCCCACTTCTGCCTCGGGGCGCACCTCGCGCGCCTCGAGGCCAACATCGGCCTGACCGAGGTGATCAAGTCGATCCGGGCAGTGGAGATCGATGCCGACAAGGCGGTACGGGTCCACTCGGTGAATGTGCGCGGCTTCGCCGAGCTCCCGGTGAAGGTGACGGTGCGCTGATGGCTTTCCGTCCTCATCCCGAGCGCCGACCGGTCCTCGTCGCGGGTGCGTCGTCGGGAATCGGCGCCGCCACGGCCGAATTCCTCTCCGCTGCGGGCCATCCCGTCGCCCTGGCCGCCCGCCGGGTGGAGAAGCTACAGGAACTCGCCGACAAGATCGCGGCCGCCGGCGGCGAAGCCGTCGCGGTACCGTTGGACGTCACCGACGAGCAATCCGTGCTCGACTGCGTGGCGAAGGCCGAAGCTGCTCTCGGACCGTTGGAGATCGTCGTCGCCGGTGCGGGCGATCTCGCAGTCGGACTATCTTATAAGACCGATACCGGCCATTTCGCGGATCAGATCAACATCCATCTCACCGGCGCCTACCGGATCTACCGCGCGGTGATCGGCGGCATGATCGACCGAGCCCGCGGTGATTTCGTGTTCATCGGTTCCGATGTGGCGATTCATCCGCGGCCCTGGTCGTCGGCGTATGTCGCAGCCAAGTCCGGCATCGATGGGCTGGTGGCGACCATTCAGCTCGAGCTCGAGGGAACCGGTGTCCGTGCGGGAGTCGTGCGGCCCGGGCAGACCCTCACCGGCATGGGGATGAACCTCGACCCGAAGACGACCGAGAACATGCTGAACGACTGGATCACACACGGTCTGGCCCGTCATGGCAACTTCCTCTCGCCCGAACACATCGCGCAGGCCGTCGCCGCCATGGTGACCATGCCTCGCGGTGCGCACATGCGGTCGGTCGAGGTGGAGGCCGAAGGCGCAGTCAGCGACAAGAAACGACAGGCAGCACAGGAGAAGGGGACGGATGGATGACCGCCATCACCGAATCAGGCCTGAAACAACCGAATCGCGTCTCGGGTGGCGAGGGCGAACACGGACATCTCGACGAACTCGCCACCGATCCGCTCGCACTGTTCTGGCGCGTGCGGGAGGAATGCGGGGACGTCGGCATGTTCCAACTCGCCGACCGTGAGGTTGTTCTCGTCTCCGGATCGGCCGCGAACGAGGAGTTCTTCCGCGCCCCGGAGGAGGACCTCGACCAGGCCGCCGCCTACCCGTTCATGACACCGGTCTTCGGCGAGGGCGTCGTGTTCGACACCAGTCCCGAGGAACGATCCAAGGCGATCCGCAACTCGGCGCTCAAGGGCGCACACATGAAGCAGCACGCGGTGACCATTCCCAACGAGGTCGAACGGATCATCGCCGAGTGGGGCGACGAGGGCGAGATCGATCTGCTGGACTTCTTCGCCGAGCTGACCCTCTACACGTCGTCGTCGTGCCTCATCGGGCGGAAGTTCCGGGAGCGGCTCAACGGGCACATCGCCCACCTGTTCCACGATCTCGAGAAGGGCACGGACCCGATCGCCTACGTTGACTACAACGCCGACATCGAGAGCTTCCGCAAGCGCGACGAGGCCCGGGCCGAACTGGTCGAGTTCATCCAGGGCGTGATGGACGAACGGATCGCGAATCCGACCGAGGACAAGGAAGATCGCGACCTGATGGACGTCCTCGTCCAGGTCGGATTCGACGCCAACACCATCACCGGCATGTTCATCTCGATGATGTTCGCAGGCCACCACACGACGTCGGGTACCGCCGCGTGGACCCTCATCGAACTGCTGCGCAATCCCGACTACATGCGGCGCGTGTACGAGGAACTCGACGACATCTACGGCGAGACCCCGCCCGGCGAACGTCCGGAGTACACCTTCGCCCACACCCGTCAGATGCCGCAGCTCGAGAACGCCCTCAAAGAAGCGCTGCGGCTGCACCCCCCGCTGATCATCCTCATGCGAGTGGTGCAGAACGACTTCCACGTCGAGGACTTCGAGGTGAAGGCCGGGCAGTCGATCGCCGTCTCGCCGGCGATCTCCAACCGGCTGCCCGAGGACTTCCCCGAGGCGGACACCTTCGACCCCGACCGTTACGACAAACCGCGGCAGGAGGATCTGGTCAATCGCTGGACCTGGATCCCCTTCGGCGCCGGTCGTCACCGTTGCGTCGGTGCGCAATTCGCGATCATGCAACTGAAGGCCATCTTCTCGGTGCTGTTCCAGAACTACGAGTTCGAGATGTTGCAGCCGCCGGAGAGTTACCGCAACGACCACTCGAAGATGGTGGTCCAGCTGCAGCAACCCTGCCGCGTCGCCTACCGCAAGCGTCAGGACGCGTGATGCGCGTCGAGGTGGACCTGGACCTCTGCCAGGGACATGGGATGTGTGAGCTCGAGGCGCCCGAGGTCTTCGCCGCGCACACCGATCATGTGGAGATCCTCGACGCGACCCCCGACGAATCCCAGCGCGCCGAGGTCGAGGCCGGCGTGCACTACTGCCCGACTCAGGCCCTTCGGATCATCGAGGACTGAGCTCCGACCACGTCGCCCACGCAAGACCCGAACGATCGAATAAAGGTGGAACACATGTCTTTTGACCGTGCCGAACTCGACGAGATGAAGGAGCGGTGGCTCGCCGCCAACATCGAGGCCGAAAAGGCGGGGGACTGGAAGCCCCTGGCCGACTTCTACACCGAGGATGCCACCTACGGGTGGAACTACGGCCCCAACAAGGATTTCATGGCCGTCGGCCGCGAGGAGATCCGCGAGCTCGCCCTCGGACAGGAGATGGAGGGTCTGCAGGGGTGGGAGTACCCGTACCAGGCCTGGGTCATCGATGACCAGACCGGCGACATGATCGGACTGTGGAAGCAGATCTACGAGGGCACACGCGACGACGGCAGCCACTACGCCCTCGAGGGCATCCAGGGTAGCTGGTTCAAGTACGGAGGAAACTTCCAGTTCCGTTGGCAGCGTGACTTCTTCGACTACGGCAACGTCTCGGCTCTCTTCATCGAGATGATGAAGAACAACGCGATGAGTGAGCCGATGCTCAAGCGTGTGGAGAAGTCGGCGCCGGGTGATCTGCCGGGTTGGTACGACTTCGGCAAGGCCCCGGTCGCGTTCTGGTGAACTGACATGACTTCCACAGCCCCGACCTACCAAGGTCTGAGTCAGGATCAGCTCGCCGTGCTCGTACCGGAACTGCTGCTGTCGGGTCAGATGATCGACCGCAGCGGCATGGCGCATCTCATCAGCGCCTTCGGCAGGGACGTGATGGGCAAGGTCGCCATCGAGGAGTGGATGGCCGCGAGTCCGGTCTACACGCATCGCATGCGCACGGCCCTGGGTATCGACGGCGACGGTGTCGAGGACATGTTCAAGTGTCTGCAACTCGACATCGGTGCGCCACCCCAGTTCATGGACTTCCGATACCGCATCGACGACGAGTACCACGGGTCGTTCGTGCTCGATCACTGCGGCGCGCTGCTCGACGTCGAACCCCTCGGCGACGACTACGTGACCACCATGTGCCACGACATCGAGGACCCCACCTTCGATGCGACGGCAATCGCGACCAACCGGCGCGCACGAATCCGTCCGGTTCATCGCCCCCCGCGTCGACCGGTCGATCGCACGCCGCACTGTGAGTGGACGGTCACGATCGAACCGGATCGAGACGAGCTGCCGCTCCCACCGGATTCGGTCGACATGTTCGAGACGAGGGCCGGTCAACTCGTCCTGTCGGCCATCGACACCACGGAGACCGACGGCTGGGTCGACTACCGCGGCCCGCTCGTCGAGGATCTGCAGTTCGCGGAGTGGTCGACGTCGGCTCTGGTGCGGGTCGCCGAGGAGGTTGCGCTGCAACACCAGTTGCTGTCGCTGGGCTTCCTCGTCAGCCTGCGCAGGTATGCCGAGAGCGAGGCGCAGACCACCGAGATCTTCCGCAAGCAGCTGATCGGCATCGCCGGACTCGCTGCCGACCGGATTCGCGTCGCGCTCGATCTGTCCGCCGACGCCGCAGGTCTCGCCCAGGTACTGGCACTGCATCCGTGTTTCGGTCCGACCCAGTACACGGGACTCACCGCAGAGGCCGACGGGGACACGGTCACCGTCCGAATCCCCCGGGAGTCCGATGCGATGACCGACGGCGGTTGGACGTCGATCCTCGATGTCGACCACGTCGAACCGTTGCAGGCGGCGGCGACCGCCGTCGATCCGTATCTCGTCGTCGCGGACGCGACCGAGGCCGACGGCGATCTCGTCGTCCGGATCACCAAGGCGGACACGCCGCAGAAGGAGTACGGTGAGGTGGCCGTCGCACGCTTCAGCGGGGGCGCGAGTTTCGAATTCGTCGACCGCGGGCGGTCGATCCCGATCACGCCGGTGGGCAGCTCGGCGTGACGTCGGGCGGCGGTTGGTCACCTGGCGGCGCGGGACTGGGGGGCCGGGTCGCCGTTGTCGCAGGCGCGACCCGCGGTATCGGACTGGCCGTCTCGTATGCGCTGGCCGGACAGGGAGTCTCGGTCGTCGTCAACGGTCGCGACGGACAGGCCGTCGACGACACCGTCGCCGAGATCCGCGGCGGCGGCGGATATGCCGTGGGCGTTCGCGGGTCCGCGGGTGACGACGGAGTGGCGCAGGCGATGGTCGAGGCGGCGCTGGCGGAGTTCGGTGCCCTCGACATCGCCATCAACTGCGCCGGCATCGCCGAACCTCCCGGTTCGACGGTGCTGACGATCGCTTCCGACGAGTTCCGCGAGCAGATCGACGCCCACCTGATGAGCGCCTTCCATCTCCTACAGGCCGCGGGGAGGGTGTTCGTCGAACAAGGATCGGGGTCGGTCGTGCTCACGGGTTCGGCGGCCTCGCTCGGAATGTTCGGTGGCAGCGGCTATCCCGCGGCGAAGGGCGGCGTCAACGCACTCGCCCTCGCCGCGGCCGCGGACCTCCGGGATCATCACGTACGCGTCAACGTGGTGATGCCGGGAGCGAAGTCGAGGTTGTCCTCCGGCGACGACTACGTCGCCCACATCGAAGGACTCCATCGTCGCGGAATCCTCGACGACCCCACGCGCGACGCGGCGCTCGATCCCGCCCCGCCCGAGTACGTCGCCCCGCTGTACGTGTTCCTGGCCAGTGACGCGGCCGAGCACATCACCGGCGAGATCTTCAGCGCTGCCGGTGGATTCATCGGCCGGTTCGAGTCGCAGCAGGCGAGTTTCGTCGCTTACCGCGACCACAAGGGCACCTCGCCCTACAGCCTTGACGAACTCGCCGACATCCTGGCCGGGCCGGCGGCTCCCTGAGTTCAGAGAATTCAGCCACTCGCATCGCCCGCCATGCCGCGCATACCGGGGTGCGTCTCCCCGCGCCGGCCGAGCCTGTCGAGGTCACCAGGTGGCTTCGACTCGGCGCCTCGCTGCGCTCGGTGCCGGCTCAACCAGCGGGGGTGGGGTTGATCGTCGGTCTTGCTGCGCTCGGAGCGGGCTCAACGAGCGGGAGTGGTTCGGTGGCGGCTCGACCAGCGGGGGTGGTTCGGTACCGGCTCAATTGGCGGGGGCGGGAGTGGTTCGGTGCCGGATCAACCAACGCGGCGGACGGCGCGTCGTTCGAGCCAGAAGCGGGCACCGTCGGCGATGGCCTCGGTCACCGGGCGTGGATGCCATCCGAGGTCGCGTTCGGCCTTGCCGTGGTCCATCTCGGACATGAAGTGCATCAACCGGACCGAGGGGATCGTCAACTGCACCGGCTTGCGCGTCAGCGTCGCTCGGGCGGAACCCACCGCCCCGAAGGTGTACAGCGCAGCGCGGTTGAGAACGACGCGCGGGGGCTGACGACCGGCGGTCGCGGCGGCGATGGCCACGATCTCACCGGTGTCGATGGACCGCTCGGAGACGATGTAGCGTTCGCCGACCTCGCCGCGGTCCGCCGCGAGGAGCAGCGCCTGCGCGGCGTCGTCGATGCCGACCGACTCGGCGCGACAGCCGCGGACGGTGAACGGTAACTTGCCCAGCGCCGCACCGGCAACGAATGCGCCGTGGGGAGTTGGTTGCCAGTCGCCGGGTCCGTAGGTGTTGGCGACGCACATCGCGAGGGCGGGTACCGCGTCGTCCTGCGCTCGACGCCGCACCAGGTCCTCGGCGGCCACGCGACTGCGCACATACTCGGGAGCCCGCGCGGCCCAGTTGAACACATCGTCCTCCGTCGCCCGACGGCCGTCCACCCGCCCGATGGTCGCCGCGGTGCTCGTGAACACGAACTTCCGCAGTGACATCCGGGCTGCGACGTCGAGTACTGAACGCATGGCCTCGACGTTCGTCCGGTACAGCGGTGCCGGATCGCGCAGCCACGCGCGCGTGTCGACCGCGCAGTGGAACACCACGTCGCAACCGGTCATCGCCCGCGCGACGGCGTCGGCGTCGAAGAGATCGCCGGTCACGTAATCGACGCCGAGACCGGCCAGGGTCCGGAGGTCACTGGTGGGCCGGGTGAACACCCGCACCTCGTCGCCCGCGTCCACGAGCTGCCGAACGAGATGAGAACCGAGAAACCCGTTGCCCCCGATGACCAGTGACGGCACGGTTCACAGCCCTCCGGGTGCGAGATCGTCGATCGCGGCTGCGCTGCGGGACAGCATCGCATCGAACATCGCGTTGCCGCGCTCGGTGGGTTGTGCAGCGGCGGAGCCGAACACGATGATCAGCGGCGCCTGGATCAGGTTGCCGACGTAGTCGTCCCAGCAGTTGTCGAGCGTGTAGTCGCCGACGCCCGCGGTGACCAGCGCCCGATGATACGAGGCGACGATGCCACGCTCGTGCCGGCGCCGATCATCGGTGGTCAGGCTGGTACTCAGCAGGAACGCGATGTCGCGCAGCGGGTTACCGGTGGTGATGGTCTGCCAGTCGATCACCGTGACCTCACCGGACGGGCCGAACAGGACGTTGTCGACCCGGAGGTCGCCGTGGATCAGGGTGGCATTGTCCAGCGGGGCGACCAGCCACTGGCCGGCCTCACGGACGAGCCAGTCGACCGCCGCCGACGACGGACCGGCAGGGGCGAAACGTTCGCGATAGACCTCAGCCATCGGCGCGAGGATCGACTCCATCACTTCCCGGTCGGCGTCGGTGGGCAACGGCATCTCGGCCAGCAGGGTCGGATCGTTCCACCGGGGAGCGTGCAGACCGGCAGTCGCCACGGCTACCGCCTCGGCCTGCGCGGGTGTGCAGCCGGCGATCTGATCGCCCTGCACGGCCGCGCCCATGTCCTCCAGCAGAAGTACGAACTCGGTGCCGCGGTCGGAGATGGTCGCGGCGAAGCAGTCTGGCATCGGCACCGTGAACGACCCGGCGAGGTCGCGGTAGAAGCGCACCTCGTTGCGGAACACCCCCGATCCGAACTCGCGCTGGTCCGGTGACCCGGTCGCGAGCTTCGCGATCATGGTGTCGGGCAATGTCGCTGGGCTGTCGTGCCCGAGGTGGAGGCGATAGGAACCCGCCATCTGCCCGGTTCCCACCGGTTCGGCACCGACCGACTCTACGCTGACGTCGTGACCGTGAGAGCGGAGGAATGAGGTCAACCACGTCGGGGTGAGTTCGTCTATGCAAGTCGGGATTCCGACGGTGTCCGGCACGGGCACGCCCTTTCGATCGAGCTGCGCGGGCCGGGCCGATGTGACCGGGCTCACCCAGGCCGCTGATCGGACACTACCGAGGAATTGGACTGGTGTCCAGGGAACCGGCGCGGCGGTGTGCAGCTGTGCAGGCCGGCCACGCCGGGCGACCTTGCGAACAGCAAATCCATTCCGCCACACGAAGGATGGCCGTCGGCTAGGCTGCGCGGAGACGCGGCGGCCGGACTCGTGGCCGCCGGGACGAGGAGAGCGCGAGTGAGTACCAGACTCGACGGGAAGGTCGCACTCGTGACGGGCGCGGCACGGGGTCAGGGGCGCAGCCACGCCGTGCGGATGGCCGAGCAGGGCGCCGACATCATCGCCATCGACATCTGCGATCAGATCACGACGGTCAATTACGCCATGAGCACGCCGGACGACCTGCAGCAGACCGCGAAGATGGTCGACGCGACGGACAGTCGGGTGATCGCGAAGATCGCCGACGTCCGCAGCCGGGACGCCCTGCAGGCCGCGATCGACGACGCGGTGGCGCAGTTCGGCAGACTCGACATCGTCGTGGCCAACGCCGGTATCAGCCCGCTCGGGCCCGAGAGTCCCTCGGTCACCTGGCTGAACACGGTGTCGGTGAATCTCGGTGGGGTGATCAACACCCTCGAGTTGTCTCTGCCGCACCTCGAAGCGGGTGCATCGATCGTCTGCATCGGTTCGATGGCCGCGTTCATGCCGTCGTTCGAGTCCGCGCAGGCCGGGCCGGGTGCAGGCGGTTACGGCCACTCGAAACGAGCGGTGGCGCGACTCGTCAACGACCTCGCCCGGCACCTGGCGCCGAAAGGTATTCGCGTCAACGCGATTCATCCCGGCAACGTCGACACCGCGATGGTGCATCACGACGAGATCTACCGGCTGTTCAGACCCGATCTCGAGAAGCCGGTCTACGACGACGTCAAGGACGTCTTCGCGTCGTTGCACGCGATGCCGGTGGACCTGCTCGCGCCGGAGGATGTCACCGAGGCGGTCCTCTACCTGGTGTCCGATGCTGCCCGGTACGTGACCGGTCAACAGCTCCGGGTCGAGGCGGGCGCGTTGCTGAACTCGGTGCCACCCGGCGTGCCCGACTGACGGTCACTGAACCGGTGGTCCCGCAACCGAACCCGGGTTCACTGGCAGAGCCGGCAAGGCGGGTCGTATCGACCGGTACGCCGTCAGCACCGACAACAGTTCCGACGGCGCGGCGCCGTGCATGATGACCGAGTCGACTCCCAGGTCGAACTGGCGCGCCACGGCGGCCGCGCACTGTTCGGCACTGCCGACCGCGCTGTCGGCGACCCACGACGCCGGGATGACCTCGGCGAGCCGGGTGAGTTCGTCGGCGGTGGCAGTGGCGTCGATCGGCCCGCGGGCGCCGGCGAAAGCCGGACTGTCTCTGATTCGTTCGAGATCATCCCCACGCCATCCGTTGGCACGCATCAGGACGTCCGGATACCCCTGGAGATAGGTCGCGAGCCGGCCGTACAGACGTCGCAACCGGTCGTCATCACCGAGATGGTCGGGCACGGTGGCCAGTACCGACCAGATGCGCACCGAAGCGGGGTCCCGACCGGCCTCGGCGGCCGCCGCCCGGACGGTCTCGACCGCGGCGATGGTGGCCTCGTCGGAGAAGAACGTGTGCAGGACGACACCGTCGGCGATGCGCCCGGCAAGACGTAAGGTGTTGGGCGACATCGTCACGAGCAGGATGGGGACCGGTGGAACCGCGACACCGAGGTTGAGGTAGTCGTAGGTGCCGAGCGGGCCGTCGTGGCCCAGGATCATCTCGCCGCGCCAAAGGGTGCGCAACACCGAGGCGGCGTCGGTGAGCTGGGCGCTCGTGACATCGGGAACTCCGAGAACCTGCCACTGTGCGGCGAATCCACGACCGAGGCCGAGCGCGAAGCGACCACCCGTCATGGTCGACAACGTGGCGGCCATGGACGCGGTGATGATGGGGTGACGGGTGTTGTGGTTGGTCGCGGCCGTGGCGACGCCCATCCGGCGACTCGCCGCCGCGAGACCGCCCGCGAGTACGGCCGCGTCCTTCACGTTGAACCGCTCGGAGACGAAGGCGGCACCGAAGCCCGCGCGGTCGGCGAGCCCCGCTTCGTCGGCGAGTTCGGCGGGATCGACCGGATGGCGCGAGAGTGCGTAGTAGCCGATCTCCGGAAGCGTTTGCTGAGGGACGGATTCCGGTGTCGGTATGGTGGCCGCGGTCGAGGTCATGCCTGTGCGGCGACGGCTTGTCGGTACACGCGGGACCGCGGCTCGCGCACCCAGAGTGTGCCCGTGCCGGGGACGGCTCCCTCGGATTTCAGGGTGCGCTTGAGGATCTTGTTCGTTGCGGTCGTGGGCAGGTCGTCCTCGATCCGGACATACGTCGGCCACGCTTTCGGCGACAGGTCGGCCTGTGCGGCAAGCTGTTCGGCGAAGGACTCCGGGGTCAGCTCGACGCCGTCCTGCAGGACAACGGCGGCCATCACCGCATCGCCGACGTGGTCGTCCGGAACGGCATACACGGCAACGCGATTGATCTCGGGAACGCGCAACAGCACCCGTTCGATCGGTCCGGCGGCGAGGTTCTCGCCGTCGACGCGCATCCAGTCGCCGGTCCGGCCGGCGAGGTAGATCCAGTCGTCGGCGTCCTTGTACGCGAGGTCGCCCGACCAGTACATCCCGTGGCGGAGACGCTCGCTGGTGGCGTCGGAATCGTTGTAGTAGCCCATGAACATCCCGCCGCCCTCGATGTTCACCAGCTCGCCGATCGCGTCGTCGGCATTGATAAGCGCTCCGCTGGAGTCGAATTCGGCACGCGGGCATTCGGTCAGCGTCGACGAGTTGTACACGGCGACGTTCGGGAAACCCTTGCCGATCGAACCGTGCGGCGTGCCGGGCTCACGGGTGATGATGATCGCCAGCTCGGTGGAACCGAAGCCGTCCCAGACGGTGCAACCGAACCGGCGCGAGAAATCGTCGATGTCGCGGTCGGTGGCCTCGTTGCCGAACGCCACCCGGAGCGGATTGTCGGCGTCGTCGGGCCTCTCCTCGGTGGCCAGGATGTAGGCGAGCGGTTTGCCCACGTAGTTCATGTACGTCGCGTTGTAGCGGCGGATGTCGGCCAGGAAGGTCGAGGCGGAGAACTTGGCGGGCGCGATCGCGGCACCGCCGCACAGTGCGACGCAGTAACCCCCCATGAGCGCGGCACTGTGGAACAGGGGCATCGACAGGTAGCAGACGTCGCCGGGGCCGATGTCGTATTTGTCGGCGAGCACCGGACCCGCGAACGGCATCATCATGTGCGCGAACTGGACCGGCTTGGGGTTTCCACTGGTCCCCGAGGTGAAGATCAGCATGAACGTGTCCATCGCCCCGGGTACCGAATGCGGGGTCAACTCCGCGGCGCCGGAGAGCATCTCGGCCCACTGCGGAGTAGAGGTGTCCAGCACCGTCACGCCGGGTAGCTCCAAGCCATCGAGGAGAGGGCGGTGCTCGGCGTCGGTGAGCAGGATCTGACAGTCCGCGCGCACGATGTCGGCCGCCAGACCCTCACCGCGGCGAGTGTTGTTGATCCCCGCCGTCACGTAACCGCCCAGCGCGCCGGCGGCCAGGGCGATCAGCATGTCCGGCGTGTTTCCGAGCAGCACGCCCACATGTAGCGGACGCTCGGTGTCGGCGATGCCGAGAATCGCCGACGCGGCGCGTTCGGCGTCGCGAATGTACTCGCGCCACGTCCATTGCCGACCCTCGTAGGTGATCGCGAGGTTGTCGTCGTCGGCGCGTGCCTGCAGGAGCTGGGTGACTGTCTCGGCCATGCGGCAAATCTAGAACGTGTTCACCGGACGTGTATACAGATTTGCGAGATTGTCTACTGCGGTACCGGAGGGGGTCGCCGTGACCTTTGAAAGAACACTCGTGAGCGTCTGATCTCCATGCTCCCTGAGGTGCGAGCGAAGCGAGCCACGAAGGGTGTAACAACGTGTCTCGCCGGCCCTTCGAGGCTCGTCGCTTGCGCTCCTCACACCTCAGGGAGCACGGGTTACGGGCTTCTTTCAGATCAGGGAGCAGGGTGGGTGGCTCGCGCCCTCCCGCTCAGCGGAGTGTATTGTGGTCGGCTCGGCGTCAGCGCGTGAACGATCCGCTGCCCGGGACGACCGTGAAGGTCTGGTCGCCCTGGCCGAGGATCGTCGTGGTGAACTCGACCGATCCCGCTCCGGTCGCAACGGCGACCCCGTCGGACGGACGTCCGTCCGCACATGCGGCGAAGACCTCGTCGCCGGATGCGCCGGTCGAGGTGTTCTTCCAGGTGATCCCGACGCGCGCATCCTTCAGATTGGTGGCGCAGGACTCGGTGGGCGTCGTGTTGAGCGTGATCAGCGTGACCCCGGGTTCGGTGGCCGAGGCGAGGATGCTCGCCACGAAACCGCCCGTGATGCCGTTGGCGCCGACGGTGACTCCGGCGTTGGGGACCTGCTCCACGCTGAGGGGTCGTTCCGCGGGTGCGGCGGAGGCGGTGCCTGCTCCTGCGCCGAACGCTCCCACTGCCGCAATCGCCCCGATCGTCGCCACAGTTGTGCGTCGCATCTGTCTCTCCCGTCACTTTGGACACGTACGCAGCCAGACTACGGGAGTGAGATTGGACTCTCCAATGCTAGATCGGCGGTACATCGCTGATAGAAGGGATTTCATGAGCCAGCCGCACGATCCCCTGTCCGCGTTCCACCTCGGCGACATCTCGGTGTCGGAGTCGGGGGTGCGGTCCTCGCAGCGGCTGTGCGCGCGGTTCGCCGACCATCGCGGCGTGATCGAGTTGCCGGCGCTCGCCGTGCTGTTCGATCACAGCGGCGGTATCCCGTTCCATCGCATCCACGACGACCCCGCCGCGGCGACCCTCCAGGCACGCCTGACGATGTCCACGCACGGTCGCGCAGAAGTGGGCGACCTGGTCGCCGCACGGGCCGAGGTGGTCATGCACGACGACGCCTGGGGTTCGACGTCGGTCGAGATCCGCACCGGTACCGGGGACCTGTGCTGCGTCGGGACCGCGCGCAACGTCCGGGTCGGCCGTGCCCCGACCGGCGCCACCCCGTCCGCCGAGATCGGTGTCGCGACACCGCGATGCAGCGACGATGACGGGTCCGTCCTGCCCGAGCCCATACCCGCCGCGCTGTCCGGGCGGGCCGTGGTCGAGGAGATCGCGTCGAAGATGCGGGAACCCGGCCCGCTCACCGACATGCTCAACGGCCGCGTCGAGGTGATCGACGGCACCACCGACCGTGAGTCCGGCATCCGCTTTCGCAGCGCCACCGAACCGTGGATGGGCAACATGTTCGGCACCATGCACGGCGGCGTCATCGCCACCATCGCCGGCCAGGCGGCATCGTTCGCCGGGCATCTGCATGCCGGTGCCGGGCAGGAGCACTCGATCGGGGACATGGCGATCGGTTTCTACCGTTCACCTGCTGTCGACGGCAGTGAAGTGGTGGTCGAGGTGACGCCGATCAAACTCGGCCGCCGCATCTCGTCCTTCGAGGCGACGATGACCTCCTACGACGACGTCCTGCTGAGCCGAGCCACGGTCGACATCCACTACCGCTGATCGCAGTTGGGTCGTCGACCGGCCGAGCAGCGTCTATCGGGCGTGGCGAGGTTGCCGCGTCCGTCGAGGTCACCTTGTGTGCTCGGGTCGCCGAGTGGCTTCGACTCGGCGCCTCGCTCCGCTCGGTGCCGGCTCATAGCTCCTATGTCAAGCGGCGGCGGGTGTTGGGT
>NZ_JAMBDT010000026.1:0-54036 GCF_025143765.1 Gordonia sp. p3-SID1431 | reverse complement strand
ACCACATACGACGCATCGATCGCTGGCGTCGCTTGCGCCCCACGCGTGCTGAACTGCGGTTTTGCCGCGTGTCCCACAGTGAACCGGCAGATCGGTGAGTTAATGTGACCCCAATGCGTGCACCGACCGGAGGAGGAGCAGATGCGTGAGCTCCGCGTCGTCGGGGTGGAAACCGACGGCTCCCATGTCATCTGCCAGGACCCGCAATCGGGCGAGAAATTCCGCATCGCCTCCGACGAACGCCTCCGCGCCGCCGCCCGCGGCGACATCTCACGACTGGGACAGATCGAGATCGAGATGGAGAGTGCATTGCGGCCACGCGAAATCCAGGCACGAATCCGAGCGGGTGCAACCGTCGCCGAGGTGGCGGCCGCAGCCGGGGTGGGTGTGGACAAGATCGAACGTTTCGCCCACCCGGTCCTCCTCGAGCGCAGCCGCGCCACCGAACTCGCCGGCGCCGCGCATCCCATCCGCCATGACGGCCCGGCAGTGGCGACCCTGGTCGAGTCGGTCGCCGAGGGACTCCTCGCCTACGGCCAGAATCCCAACGACGCCGACTGGGACGCATGGAAGGGCGACGACGGGTACTGGGTGGTCCAGGTCGCGTGGAGCGTCGGACGCACCGACAACCTGGCGCACTGGCGCTACCAGCCGGGATCGCAC
This sequence comes from Gordonia sp. p3-SID1431, assembly GCF_025143765.1. Lineage (NCBI taxonomy): Bacteria > Bacillati > Actinomycetota > Actinomycetes > Mycobacteriales > Gordoniaceae > Gordonia > Gordonia sp. p3-SID1431. The sequence goes on along the minus strand of NZ_JAMBDT010000026.1, from coordinate 53,373 downwards.
GGTGGCAGCGTCGACCCGCTCGACGACCTGGCCGACGAGCTCACCCATCCCGAGACCATCGCGCCCCGTCGTCGGCTGACCCCGGTCGCCACCCCCGAAGTCGCTGTCGAGACGACCCCGGACGGACGCGAAGAGGTCACCATCGACGCAGCCTCGATCATCGGTGCGCAGCGCGCCCGGCACGACCGCCGCACCGCGGCCGAGGACGACGGCGCCGTGCCGTTCGACTTCGGATTCGACGACGAGCCGTCCGCCGCCACCGCCGAAGCCTCGGACACGGACGACGCGGCGGCCACTTCCAACGCCGACGACGCCGACGCCGACGAATCGGTGCCCGCACCGTCGTCCGGCCCCGAACGTCCGCGCCGCAAGAAGGCACGTAAACCGGCGGTCCCGGCGTGGGAGGATGTCCTGCTCGGCGTGCGCAGCAACGGGAACAGCTGAGTGTCCTCCGCGCGCGCGGCGACGGTCTGGTTCATCGACACCGACGACCCGGCCGCGATTCTCCGCTCGCGTCCGGCCAACGACTCCCAGCACGCCCAGCAGGTCGCGACGACCGTCTTCGGTGACAGCGTCCTGGTCCCGCTCGTCGACACCGATCTCGCGTCCGCTGCCGCGGTCCGCGACACCCACGTCTACGCCGGGTTCTACGGCCCGCTCGCCGTCGTGTCGTGTTCGCTGTTCGAGACGACCACGCCGTCGACGCTGACCCGCGCGCTCGCGCGGATCCGTCCCAGCGCGACCACGACCCTCCTCTACACCGAGCCCGACTCCTCACTCGGAGTGTTCGCCCGGTGGGAGTCGGGGACGCTCCGACGCTCCTTCGCCGCCGACCCGGTCACCATCCACGAGGACCACGGCCTGCCGTTCACGTTCGAGAAGCCGTTCTGGGGTGGCGAACACCCGCTCAGCCACGCCGAGGGCGTGCCCACCGCACCCATGTCGCTCCCCTTCCATCCCGCGCACCTCGCCGAGGAATCGAACCGTGCGTGGCTCGGGTTCCGCTACACCCACCCGCTCGCGGAGTCCGATCTCGACCCGGCCCAGATCACCGTCACCTGCTTCGCGTTACACCCGGCCGAATACGAACCGACCGCGGCCGACTACGAGAACTACCGCGCCGCAACGGCTTCGCGCGCCCGGGAGCGGACGGGATCGCCGGGTCAGGACGCTCGCAAGCGCGGGCGTATCCGCGAGTACTTCGGGTTCTAGGGTGCGGGGCGTCCCATCGCCAGCAGCGCGATCGACGACGCGACCCCGGCGAGGAAGCCGAGCAGCAGTCCCCACACGACCCACCGCCACACGGGCCGCGCCCGGAACTCCCAGAGGGTCCATCCGAGTCCGCCTGCGACGACCAATACGGCGGCGATTCCGAGGAACCGCAGGATCTCGCCGATGAGCAGGTAGACGCCGACCAAGACGAATGCGGCGAACAGCGCGCACGAGGCACCGACGATCAGCCCCAGGGCCCACGGCGTCGGTTCGACACCCTCCCGCTTGACGGTCACGATCCCATGGTGCCCGACCGGGCGCGCTCGTAGAACGCAACGGCCGCAGCGGTCGCCACGTTCAGCGAGTCGGTGCCCCGGCTCATCGGGATGCGCGCCTTCACGTCGGTGGCCGCCATCGCCGACGCGGTGAGACCGGGGCCCTCCGCACCGACCAGGAAGCCGACCTTCTCGGCGGTGACGGCTTCGGCCAGGGTCACGGCGGCGGGATCGGGCGTCAACGAGACCAGCCGGAAGTCACGTTCCCGCACCAGGTCCAGGCCGCGCGGCCAGTCGTCGAATCTCGCGAACGGCACGAGCAGTGCATGGCCCATCGATACCCGAACGCATCGGCGGTACAGCGGGTCGGCGCAACCCTGACCGAAAAGCACTGCGTCGACGCCCAATCCGGCGGCGTTGCGGAAGATCGACCCGATGTTCTCGTGGTCGTTCACACCTTCGAGGATCGCAACGGTCCGCGCGCTCTCGAGGACCTCCGGCACCGTGAGCACGGGCGGTCGGCGCGACACGGCGAGCACGCCGCGGTTGAGGTGGAAGCCGACGATCTCGGCCATGACCTCGGCGGTGGCGCGGAAGAACGGGACACCGGCCAGCCCGGGATCACGGAGATCGGCGTCGAGCTCCTCGAGGCGTTTCGCGACACCGAGGAAGGCGTGGGTCGCGAACCGTGACGCGATCATCCGCTGGGCGACGAGAACACCTTCGGCGATGACCAGACCACGGCCCGGGCGCCCGCCGGGCAGAACCGGGAGATCGGGCCGTCGGTCGACGGAGTTGAGGTCGCGGAAGTCGTCGACGCGCGGGTCCTCCGAGTCGTCGATGTCGATCACGTTCACTGCGAGCCCGGGCACCGCAACAGTCTGCCACCCGGACGAAACCGGCAGCGCACGGGTGTGAAACTGTGGAGGGCGTGACCAGCGATTCGACTCCGATGTCACGTCTGTCCCTCGCCCGCGCCACCGACGCGGACTGGGCCGACATCATCACCACCGATGCCCGCGCGTTCGCCATGCGCAACCCGCTGCCCGACGACGAGGTCGCCGATCTGCGCGGCAAGGTCGCCGACGACGACGTCGTACTGGTGCGCGACACCGGGTTGGACACGCGGCCCCTCGTCGGGGTGGCGATGTTCTACCGGATGTCGATGTCACTGCCCGGCGGGGGCGTGTCCGACGCGGCCGGACTGTCGTGGGTCTCGGTGGCGTCGACCCACCGGCGGCGTGGCATCCTCCGCCGCATGCTCACCGAACTCGTCGAGCAGTGGGAATCGGAGAAGTACACCTTCGGAATCCTCACCGCGAGTGAGGGCACCATCTACGAACGCTTCGGCTTCGGACCGGCATGCTTCGCGAACTCGGTGTCGCTGAGCCCGGGCGCCCAGATGCGCGCGGCCCAGCCCGACGATGCCACCGTCCGGTATGCCGACGCCGACGCGGTGGCCGCCGCGATCCCCGACCTCCACGCACGGTGGACGCTGACCACCCCGGGCGCGCTCACCCGCACCCCCGCCTGGTGGAATCCCATCCTGGCCGACCGGGCGTCGGAGCGGCCGCTGTCGGCGAGCGGTCTGCACTACCTGCTGCACGCCGACGGCTACGCGAGCTACCGCATCTACAAGGACGAGACCGGCGCGGTGCGCGGCGAGGTCAACGAGGTCTTCGCGGTCACCGACGACGCACACACCGATCTGTGGCGCGTCCTGATCAGCCTCGACCTCATTCCCTCGCTCACCGCGACCATCCCGGTCGACGACCCGCTGTCGCAGAAACTCGTGAATCCGCGGTCGGTGTCGGTCACCGGGACCGCCGACACGATGTGGCTGCGCATCCTCGACGTCCCAGCCGCCCTCGGCGCCCGTCACTATGCCGCCGACCTGGACGCCGTGATCGAGGTGACCGACGAATTCCGCGCACACGGAGGCGTTTTCGACATCTCGGTACGCGAGGGCGGGGCGATCGTCGCGCCGGCGAAGTCGGGAGCGACGCCCACCGTCTCGCTCGACATCTCGGTGTTGTCGAGCATCTACCTCGGCGGGATCCGACCCTCGGCCTTCGCGGCGGCGGGACGCCTGCGCGTCGACTCCCCGGCGACGCTGCGCGCGCTGGACCACGCGTTCATGACCGACCGCGCCCCCTTCTCGGGCACGTTCTTCTGACCCTTCGAGACGTCCCTTCGCAAGCTCCGGGACTCCTCAGGGAGCGGAGAGACGTCCCTCCGCAAGCTCCGGGACTCCTCAGGGAGCGGGATTAGATCGCGCGTGAGCGCGGGACGTCGGTGTCGGCCTGCCCGAGGATCTTGTTGGCGATGCGCACGGCCTCGCGCAGGATGTCCCGCTCCTCGGCGGACAGTTCCGCGAGGCGGTCGCTCAACCATGCCTTGCGGGCGGCGAGTTCGTCGGTCACGACTTCGACGCCTTCCGGGGACAACGTCACGATGGCCTGACGGCCGTCGGTGGGATGGGGTTCGCGCTTGATCATCCCGAGATCCGACAGCGAGGCGATGACCCTGGTCATCGACGGCGGGCGAACCCGCTCGGCGGCCGCGAGCGCACCTGGTGTCATCGGGCCCTCGTGGTGCAGCGTGTTGAGGGCGGACAGCTGAGTGAGCGAGACCAGCTTGTTCTCCCGCCGACCTCGGAGTCGGCGCGCCAGGCGCACCACGGCGAGGGACAGGTCGCCGGACAGACTTCCGTCACCACAAGGTGCATGCATTGCCAAATCGTAGGCCAGGAAATCGGCCTCGCTGCCCGTCCGCGACGAAATTGAACCGGGTGGACGACACCGAAACGGGCAAACCCGGACAGACGACCAAGTTCGTCAGCCGATGAGGTCGGAGATCGGTCCGCGCGCGAAGTAGGCGACGAAGATCGCGGCGACGAACCAGAGCAACGGATGCACAGTGCGGGCCTTGCCCGCCGCGGTCGCCATCACGACCCAGCTGATGAAGCCGATGCCGATACCGTTGGCGATCGAGTACGTGAACGGCATCGAGACGACCGTCAGGAAGGCCGGCAGCGCGTAGTCGAGCCGTTTGAAATCGATGGACGTGAGCTGGCCGATCATCATGGCGCCGACGACCACCAGCGCGGGGGCGACCGCCTCGAGCGGGATCACCTCGTAGAGCGGTGTCAGGAACATCGCCACCAGGAACAGGATTCCGGTCACCACGTTGGCGAGGCCGGTGCGCGCACCTTCGGCGATACCGGACGCAGACTCCACGAACACCGTGTTCGACGACGCCGAGGCGGCACCGCCGGCGATGGCGCCGGTCCCCTCGACGACGAGCGCTCGGCCGATACCGGGCAGGTTGCCCTTCTCGTCGGCGAGCCCGGCCTCCTTGCCGAGGCCGGTCATCGTGCCCATGGCGTCGAAGAAGTTGGAGAGCACCAGCGCGAAGACCAGCACCGATGCCGCGAGCACACCGATCCGGGTGAACGCGCCGAACAGGTCGACGTCACCGACCAGGCTGAGATCGGGCAGACCGCCGAGGGCGCTGGGAATGTCGGGCACGCTGAGACCCCAGCCGGAGGGGCTGTCGACGCTGGACCCGTAATCGAAGATCCGCTCCAGCACGATCGACAGCACCGTCGTGATGGCGATACCGATCAACAGGCCACCGGGGACCCGACGCACCACCAGGACGCCCATCAGCAGCACCCCGACCGCGAAGATCAGTGTGGGGATCGTGGAGATCGAGTTGTCGCTGCCCAGCTGCACCGGGACGGTGGTGCCGGCGGCATCGGGGATGCGCTTGACGAATCCCGCGTCGACGAAACCGATGAAGGCGATGAACAGACCGATCCCCGCCGCGATCGCGGCTTTCAGTTCGGGGGGCACCGCGTTGAACACCGCGGTGCGGAATCCGGTGACGGCCAGCAGGACGATGATGATGCCGTCGACGACCACCAGACCCATTGCCTCGGGCCAGGTCACCTGCGGCGCGATGGACACCGCCAGCAGGCTGTTGATGCCGAGACCCGCCGCGATCGCGAACGGATAGTTGGCGACCAGGCCGAACAGGATCGACATCACGCCCGCGACGAGCGCGGTGACCGCGGCGACCTGCGCCAGCGGCAGGACGTTGCCCAGGACGTCGGTGTTCTTGTCCCCGCCCGGGATACCGCCGATGATGATCGGGTTGAGCACCACGATGTAGGCCATCGTGAAGAACGTGACAAGGCCACCGCGGAACTCGCGGTTGATCGTCGAACCGCGTTCGGAGATCTTGAAGAACCGGTCGAGCGGGCCGCGCGGGACCGCAGAATCCGGCCCCGGGGTGGTCGCGGGAAAGTCGGGCTCGGTGGGGAGGTTCCCCTTCGACATGTCCGCACCCGGGGTGTCGGAGGACCTCAGATCGCGAGACTCACTCGGCTCATCGTGTGGCACGTTCCGAAAGCTACCCTGTTGTCCATGTCCACGACACTCGAGATCCCCGAACTCCCCCGCGCGTTGCGCGCCCCGGAGCCGGTGATCGTGGTCGGGATGATCGGGTGGGTGGTGGCGACCGTGATCGTCGCCCTCACCGATCTCGGTGGCGACCGCGCGCTGCCGGTGTGCCTGGTGGGCCTGGCCGTCGGTCTGCTCGGGACGACGATCGTCCTCGTCCAGCGCGCCGGTGTCCGACGCGGTGATCGGGGCGCGCAGGAAGGTCTCGACTAGCTTCTGTCCGGTTCAGCCCCGTCCGGTTCTGCGGCCGCGGCGAATTCGTCGACACCGGGTTCGTGTTCGAGGACGCGACCGGGCCCGAAAAGCAGGGCGACGAAGTAGAGGCCGCCCGCCGCGATCAGCCCGAGCACGATCAGGGTCGGAACCCGCGCGTCGTCGGGCGTGACGAGCACGAACAGGGCGACCCCCACCCAGATCAGCGCGGCGACGGCGACCGGCATCTCGAGGCGTCCGAGACTGAACCCACCGGACTTGCGCTCCAGACGCTTTCGGACGACCAGGTACAGCACGACGGTCCCGCCGTAGATGAGCGCGGGCAGGATCGTCGACGCGATGATCAGCTCGATCAGCGCCGCCCCGGGCAGGGCCAGCATCAGCACCACTCCGACGCCGAGGATGAGCAGCGTCGCCGGTACCGGGGTCTGGGTCCGGGGGTTGACCCTGGCCATCAGCCGGTGCGCCGGGAAGCGCCGGTCGCGGGCCATCGCGAAGACCTGCCGGGCGCACGCCGCCATCACCACCATGCCGGCGCCGAACATCGCGAAGACGATGCAGGCGAGCAGGATTCGCTCGGCGACCGGCCCGAGTTGTTCCCGGATGATCGCGGCGACCGGCGACCCGTCGGCCGTGACCGCCTGAACGTCCTCGATCGCCGTGGTCAGGACGATGAGGAAGACCAGTCCCAGGACCGCGGCGGCCACCACCGATCCGACGATCGCCCGGGGGACGCTGCGGAACGGATCCTTCGCCTCTTCGGCGAGGTTGGCCGCGGAATCGAACCCGACCAGGGTGGTGAGTCCTATGACCATCGCGGCCATCACCCCGCCACCGATCGCCCAGTAGTCCGGCGCACCGGCGGCCACCCCCTCGGACACCAGGTTGCCCGGGTGACCGCTTCCGCTGAACACCATCACCGCCGCGAGCACCAGGATCAGGATCGCCACGATCGCCAACTCGACCGCCACCGCGCCGGAGGTGAACAGGCCGAGCAACCGGGTCGACGCGATCACCAGCACGGCCTGGATGACGAGCACGACGAGCGTGATGACGCGGGCGACGTCCTCGTCCTCGGCCATCCCGGCGAGCGGCATCAGCGCCTGACTGGCCAGCGCGTTGTCCATGGCGACCACGCCGATCACCAGGTACCAGAAGCTCAGCCAGCCGAAGAACCAGCCGATCTTCGGGTTCGCCAGCCTCGACGCCCACTGATACGACGACCCGCTCAGTGCGATCCGGGCGGCGAATTGGGCGACGACCAGCGCGATCAGGGTCTGGCCGACCGCGGCGACGATCCACAACCAGATCCCGACCGGACCCGCCGTGGTGAGCACGCTGCCGTAGGTGGCGAAGATCCCGACCGCGACGGAGATGAACGCGAAGGAGATCGCGAACACCGCGAACCCGCCGAGCGTCCGGCGCAGCTCCGGACGGTAGCCGCTGATGCGGATCTCGTCGGGTGATCCGCTGCCGGCACCCGCCGGGGTGACCACGTCCTCCGCCATGGCGGTCCCCTTCGTCGGGTGGTTACACGAGCAGGTCGTCCAGCCGTTGCGCGATGATCCCGACCGCGTATCCGAGACGTTCGAACGCCTTGTTGGTGGTCTGGCCGTGGTAGTAGCGGTAGTAGATCTGCTGGGCGATCACCCCCGCCCGGAACAGTCCGAACACCTCATACCAGCGCCAGCGTTCCGGCGTCATGTCGAATCCCATGCGCTCGCAATAGTTCTCGACGAACTCGGCACGACTGAGCATGCCGGGCAGGTGCGTCGGGACACGTCGCATGAGCTGCATGGCATCCGGGTCGTCGGCCTGGATCCAGTAGGCCATCGAACCCGCGACATCCATCAGGGGATCGCCGAGGGCTGCCATCTCCCAGTCCAGGATGCCGATCACCCGCGTGGGATCGTCCTTGTCGAGGACGACGTTGTCGAGCTTGAAGTCGTTGTGGATGACGCAGTTGGCGACGTCGTCGGGCTGGTTGTCGGCCAGCCACGTCATCGTCGACTCGAAGTCGGGCACGTCATCGGTGTGCGCGTTGCGGAATCGCGCCGACCAGCCCTCGACCTGCCGTCGCACATAACCCGGCCCCTTGCCGAGATCGGCGAGTCCGGTCGTGCTCGGATCGACCGAGTGGACCTCGACCAGGGTGTCGATGAAGTTCAGACAGAGCCGGCGTGCCTGCTCGGCGTCGAGCGGGACGTCGGCGGGCCACTCGGTCCGCGGGATGACACCGTCGATGCGGCCCATCACGTAGAAGTCCGCGCCCAGGACCGACTCGTCGTCGCAGAAGGCGATCATCGGCGCGATGTAGCGGATGGCGGTCGCGAGTTCGGACTGGATCCGGTACTCGCGTGCCATGTCGTGCGCGCCCCGCGCCTTGGTACCCCGGGGCGCCCGGCGCAGGATCAGGTCCTTCGACGGATAGCGCAGCAGATACGTGAGATTAGAAGCGCCACCGCCGAATTGACGGACCTCCGGCACGGCGTCGAGACCGGTCGGGTCCGCGGCGTTGGCCTCCAGCCACTTCGCCATCGCCTCGACGTCGAATGCATCCTCGGTGCGGACCTCGCCCGCACCGGCCACCTCGTTGGTCATCCTCGTCCCCCGATCAGCGGTACTTGCCGAACTCGATGCGCGCAACCACGTTGCGGTGCACCTCGTCCGGGCCGTCGGCGAGTCGGAGCGACCGCGCGCCCACCCACGCCTGCGCGAGCGGGAAGTCGTCGGTGAGACCGGCGCCGCCGTGCAACTGGATGGCGAGGTCGATGACGTCGAGTGCCATGTTGGGCACCTCGACCTTGATCTCGCTGACCGCCGACAGGGCTTCGCGGGACATGCCCTGGTCGAGCAACCAGGCCGCGTGGTGGACGAGGAGTCGCGACCGGTTGATCGCGATGCGGGCGTCGGCGATGCGCTCGCTGTTGCCGCCGAGCCGGGCGAGTTGCTTGCCGAACGCCTCCCGCGAGAGTGCGCGACGCACACCGAGTTCCAGCGCCCGCTCGGCGAGTCCGATCGCCCGCATGCAGTGGTGCACGCGACCCGGACCGAGCCGGCCCTGGGCGATCTCGAAGGCGCGGCCGGGTCCGAGCAGGATGTTCGACGCCGGGACGCGCACGTTGTCGAAGCTGACCTCGCCGTGGCCGAACGGCTCGTCGAAGTAGCCCATGGTGGTGAGCATCCGGTCGATCGTGACCCCGGGGGCGTCGATCGGGATGAGCACCATCGTGTGCCGCGACTTCCGGTCGGCCTCGGCGTCGGTGACGCCCATGAAGATGAGCACCTTGCAGTCCGGGTGGCCGACGCCGGTGGAGAACCACTTGGTCCCGTTGATGACGACGTCATCGCCGTCGAGTACGGCGGTCGCGGCCATGTTGGTGGCGTCCGACGACGCGACGGCCGGCTCGGTCATGCAGAAGGCGCTGCGGATCTCGGCGGTCAGAAGGGGTTCGAGCCACTGTTTCCGCTGCTCGTCGGTGCCGTAGCGCAGCAACACCTCCATGTTGCCGGTGTCGGGGGCGTTGCAGTTGAAGATCACCGGCGCGAGCCCGGACGATCCCATCGCCTCCGCGATCGGCGCGTACTCGGAGTTGGTCAGCCCGGCCCCGCCGTCGGTGCCGAAGTCGGCGGCATAGCGGCCGGCGTGCTCGGCGGGCAGGAAGAGGTTCCACAGCCCCTCCGAGCGGGCCTTCTTCTGCAGTTCGGCGATGATCGGCGACGGCGTCCACGGGTTGCCGTTCTCGTCGCGGCGGGTCTTGATGTCCCGATGGATCTCGGGTTCGACCGGCTCGATCTCGGTGGTCACGAAGGTGCGCACGCGTTCGGTGAGTTCGGCCGACCGCGCTGACGGGGAGAAATCCATACCCGACCGTATCGCGATGAACCGATTAGTCGTCATCGTTCCGAACAAACCGGCGCGGCGTCGGGCACCGTCACTTCCAGTACAGGGTCGTCCGCTCCGGTCCGGCCGTGGTGCTCACCAGTTTCGCGAAGCAGTTGTCCGGGCCGAATCCCTGAGCGCGACACCAGTTGTTGGCCTCGACCGGGCCCGGGAAGGTCGCCGCGGCCACCGTCACCCACCAGCCGCGGTACGAGAACACCGGCCACTCGTCGCTCCACAGGAGCCGAACGTCGTTGAATCGCAACCGGAGTGCCAGGAACTCGTCGAGGATGGCCTGGTCGGCCCAGGTCCGCCCCTCGGCGACGAGACCCGGCCGTTTGGAGCTCAGCTGCGCCACCCACCGGTTGTTCAGGTTCGCCACGATGAAGGCCCGATCGGCGTCGGCCTGCAGACGCAGGGCGCTGACGCTGCTCGCCGTCACGTCGGCTCCGGCCGGGAACGACGGCCCGGTGGCGGTCGACGACGCGGCCGTTCCCGACTGCGGAGTCGCGAGCTTCGGCGCGGCCCCGGAAGTCGGGCCCTTGTCGCAGTCGACGAGGTAGCGGCCGTCGCCGGCCGCACTCCCCTGGGCACCGAGCGTGTCCGGCAGCCGGAAGAAGCTCCCGGGCGGATAGGTGAGTTCCATCGTCAGCGCCTCGCCCGCCCCGTCGAGCGAGGGCACCGCGACCGGTGCCCGCTGGAAGTCGAAGTTGCCCGACGCGACGATGCCGCTGCCGTCGGTGATGGTGATGCGTGTCTGCGGCCCGTACAGGACGTCGCCGCCCGGACACTTCGCGGTGACCTTCATCGTCACGCCGAGCCCGCCCGCCGACGTCCGGAACGACTGCGGCGTGAACACCGGGGGCGCCCCGCACGGCGTGACGTATTCGGGTTCGCCGCCGTCGGCGGTGCCGGCTTCGCGAGTCGTGCCCGGGACGATGGCCTCCGGACCGGTGGGCGCGAAGCCGGTGATCGTGGTCGCGGTCATCGTGATCAGGCGGTCGCCGACGGCGAACGTCAGCGGCGGACGCGGTTCGGTGACACCCGCAGCGGGGGTGTTGCCGATCGTGGACGGGGGCACCGACCACACCGGCGCACCGCCCACCAGATCCAGGGCGGTTACGCCGCCGTCGGCCATGGGCGCGATGAGGCGTTCGCCGTCGGTGACGGCGTGGCCGGTCGACCCGTAGACCGGCCCGGTCGGAGTCGTCCACAACGTCTGGCCGGAGATGGCATCGACTGCGGTGACAGCGTCGTGCGTCGTCCACACGACTTCACGGTCATCGGCCAGCACGACGGTCGGCGAGGTGTGGGCCGGGAGATCAGTCGTCGTCCAGATCCGCGCGCCGTCCGCGACGTCGGTGTATGCACCGTCGATGAGCACACGCCCGCTCTGAGTCGGAGTCATGACAGCAGCGGACTCCACGCTCATACCCGCCAAGTCGCTGGTGGTGCCGTCCGGCCGGACCACGACGACCGGACCATTCGTCGGTGTGCCGCTTGTCATGCTGCCCGTCACCACGAGGATCGATCCGTCCGGGCGTGGCAACATCCCGGTCCGGCCCGGACTCGTGAAGATCTCCCGGCCGTCGTCGGCCGAGATGACGGCGACCACGCCGTCGGCGCTCGCGATGAGCTCGTCGGTGGCGATGAACTGCGAGGCGTCCCCGCTCGGAAGCGCTTCGGGCAGGTCGATCGTTCGCTGCCACTCCACGCCTCCTGGTGTCACCTTGTGGAACACGACCTGGCGTTCGTTGCCACCACTGAAGTCGCGGACGAACGCCGCTCTCCCGTTGAACGCGATCCCGAACGCCTGCGGCGGAGCGGGAGCACGGCCGATCTCGCGACCTGTCCGGACGTCGACGAAATACGCGGCGCCCCGACCCAGGCAGGCGATGGTGCTGTCCACGATGGAGGCCGAGCACCCGGACACGGGTTCGTCGAACGACCACGCCCGGCCGGACTCGGCGTCTATCCCGATGGGCCGCAGTGCCGGGCCGTTCGTGGAGTCACCTACCTGCACGAGCGTCACCAATGTGTGGTCGTCGTGGACCGCACCCTGAGTCCTGTACGTCGCCTCGAGCGGCAGACCGGAGACGTACCCCGTACCACCCAACGAACTCGCGTCGACGCTCCAGGCTGGACTCGGCGCGGTCGGGAACGAACCGGTGAGCTGACCGGCGACGAGGTCCGGCGTTTCGTCGGAATTGCCACTCGACGAGGACACCTTCCACCACACGACGCCCCCGAGGACCAGCGCGAGGACACAGACCAACGCGACGCCCGTGATCAGGTACGCGCGCCGATTGGACCTGCGCGGGTACCCGGGCTGAGGATATCCGGGCTGGGGGTACCCCGGTCGTGGGTAACCCGGCGGTGGGTAGCCGTACTGGGGCTGTCCGGGTGGCGGCGGATAGCCAGTCGGCGGTTGTTGATACGGCGGTGGGTACTGCGGCGTCGGGCCCGTCTGCGTGGCGGCGTAGGGGTCCGGCGCCGGGGCCTTGTTCAGCGACACCCCCGGGACCACCGTTGGGCGGGCAGGTTGGATCGTCGTCGGCGACTCGTCGCCGTCGGCTGATCCGGGCATGGTCGCGTCATCGTCGGGTGGCCCCGGATTCGACATCCGTCCAGTGAATCCCAGTCCGACGCCGTTCGACTGTCCCCCACCCGGGGGAATTTCGGCGTCCGCTCACGCCGACCGAGCAGTTCCCGCATTTGCACAGCGAGCCCGGGTGCGCCCCGCCGGCTGAGTAGCTCGCGCTCGCCGAGCGACCCCGAGCTACCGTCGAGGCCTTCGTTCGTGACAAACCCACCACTTTTCGACCGGAAATCGAAACGGGTGTGACTGAAGTTCATCACTGTCAACGATCAACGCGCATTCAACGAAATCGACTGCACAGTCGACAATTTCGGGATCTCGAGCCTGTGGAGAAACCTCGAGATCGAACGAATGTTCCTGTACCTTGGAGTCATGCCAGAGCTCGCCACTCTCCTCGATCAACTCGTCGAGACCACCCCGCCCGCCGACGACCCAACGGGCAGAGCAACATTCGACGCCCTCGAGACGCTGCGTTTGATCCGCAACACCGTCGACCACCAGATCGTCATGCACACTGCGCAACTCGAAGCTCTCGGTGTCGCACAGAAGGCCGGCAGCACCACCAAGAAGCTGCTGATCGAGTCAGGACATGCACCAGCCGCTGCTCTTCGCACCATGCGGGGTGTCGACGCTATGGCCTCCCTTCCAGCTATGGCCCGACATGCCGCTGACGGGAGACTGTCGAGCGAGATCGTCGACGCCATCGCCCGCGGAATGAACCAGATCGCGAAGCGTTGCCCCGAAGCGCTTTCCGACGACGAGCGCTCCCGGTACGAGATCGAACTCATCGCCCAAGCACTCTCGGGTGCTACTCCGACAGAAGTACTCAAGCATGCTCGAGCAATCGCCAACACGCTCGCCGACGCCTCAGACACAGGAGTCCCCGCCGCCGACGACCCATCGCTGAACTCGGTCAACGCCCACACCACCGACGAAGGCCGCGTCGAAATCCGTGCCGACCTCACCCAGGTCGCCGGCGAGAAGTTCCAGGCCATGATCGACGAACGATCGTGTCCACGGCCCGAACCCGACGGAGCCGAAGATCGACGAACCGCCGAGCAGCGTCGTGCCGACGCTTTCGAACTGATCCTCGACCAAGCAGCGATCGGCGCGACCATCGACACCGTCGGAAGCCCACGCACGCAACTGATGCTGACCATCCCCGCCACCGGAGAACTCGCAACGCTGCCGTGGACCGGGACGGTCAGCCAAGCCACCGCGAAACAGGTCTCGTGCGACGGCTCGCTGACCGAGATCATCCTCGACGCTGAGGGCGTACCACTACAGATGGGTCACACCCACCGGTTGTATCCGTCACACCTCCGCAAGGCGATCATCGTGCGCGACGCCTGCTGCATCAAATGCGGTGCACCACCGTCACATACCCAGGTGCACCACATCAAGTCGTGGGCCGACGGTGGACCCACCGACCTCGACAACGGCTGTTTGCTGTGTCAGCGCTGCCATACGCAGGTCCACCACCACGGCTGGGACATCGTGATGGGTTTCGACCGCCATCCCTGGCTTGTCCCACCCGCCAGTATTGACCCGCAACGCCGACCACTACCCGCCTACAACCGACGCACCATGCGACTCGACGACGCCGCCTGACCGCTGCCGCCACAGACCACCAGACTTTCGCGTAGCACCTTCCGCACCCGGGCCACACCCGGGACCGCATCAGTCCCTTGACAACTCCACAGTGAACCCCGGCCGGGTACCGCGCTGGGCGTGGTCTACTGCTGAACCCCGGCGAGACCACCGGAGCCGCGGCATGATTCGTACCGGAGCAGTATCCAGGTACAGAACACCACCCAGATCGCCCCGAACACCCATCCGGCCACGACGTCCGTGGCCCAGTGCACGGCGAGTTGTATTCGGGTGAGGCCGACGAGGATCGACAGCACGGGGGCGATCACGAGGATCCAGCGATGCGCCCGCACCCAGGGCGAGCAGCGAAACGCGGCGACAGCGAACAGCCCGAACACGACCATCGTCATCATCGCGTGCCCGGAGGGGAACGAGAAGGTGTCAATGTTCAGTAGACGGTCTTCGACGGGTGGCCGGTCCCGCGCGAACGAGTACTTGAGTGCCTGCATCAGACCGTATCCGAAAAGCACTCCGGCGCCGACGAAGACCGCGTCGACTCGGTGCCGGGTCACGGCGAGTGTCACCACGACCGCACATGTCAGCACCAACATCGTCACCGTGTTGCCGAGCACCGTCACCACTTCGGCGATCGAGACCCACGGCTCCGACCGGTTCTCGACCACCCAGTTCAGGATGTTCTCGTCGATCGTCGTCGGAGAGATGAACATCCCGCCACCCTATCCAGGCGTCGCTCAAGTCGCCCTCAAGCACATCGCAAGCGTCACCGCCCACTGTGGTCCTCGAACCCGCCCGACCACGTATCGATGAGGACCCCCACGATGACGACCCACCCCGCCCACCCCGCCCACACCGCTCACCCGATCCAGCTCCGGCTCCCCGGCCAGGCGGCCGCGCCCGACGGACCGCTCGACCCGTTCATGATGTACGTCCTGCACCACGGATTCCGGCGAGACCTCGCCGACTTCGCCGCCACCGTTCCGGCCACCCCCGTCGACGACGCGGGGACCTGGCGTGCGCTCTCCCGTCGATGGGCGATGTTCGCCCATGCGCTGCACCACCACCACACCGGCGAGGACCTGGAACTGTGGCCGCTGCTGCTCGAGCGGTGCGACAACGCCGAGGCGGAGATCCTGCAGGCGATGGAGGACGAGCACGACGAGATCGATCCGCTGCTCGAGGAGTGCGCGGCCGGCTTCGCGCGGATGGCCGAACGCGCCGACGAACAGACCCGAGCCACCCTCGCGGACGCGCTGCACCGCGCCCAGGAGGTCCTCGGCAGACACCTGGCCCATGAGGAGACCGATGCGATCGCCATCGTGCAGCGCCGCCTCACGCCGCAGGACTGGGACGCCTTCGAGGAGAAGATGAGCAAGCGCTCCGGTCTGGCCGAGACCCTGCGGACGTGCCCGCTCATGGCGAAAGGGCTGACCGGTCCCGACCGCGAGGCGGTCTACGCCCGCATCCCCGCCATCCTGCGGCTGATGATCAGACTCGGCGGACCGAGATTCCGGCGCCTCGACGACCGCGCGTTCTACTACAACCCGCGCTGAACACCGACGGCCGGCGAACTCACCGCGCCAGCGACCGACCGATCACCAACCGCTGGATCTGGTTGGTGCCCTCGAAGATCTGGGTGATCTTCGCTTCGCGCATGTAGCGCTCGACCGGGAAGTCGCGGGTGTAGCCGTAACCGCCGAACACCTGGACCGCATCGGTGGTGACCTTCATCGCGGCGTCGGTGGCCACCAGTTTGGCGGTCGCCGCCGCTCGCGTGTAGTCGATGCCGGCGTCGCGGCGTCGAGCGGCGTCGAGGTAGGTCGCGCGGGCCGAGTCGACCGCGGCGGCCATGTCGGCGAGCACGAACGACAGCCCCTGGTGGTCGATGATCTTGCGGCCGAACGCGGCTCGTTCCTGCGCGTAGTCGACGGCGGCGTCGAGCGCCGCCTGCGCCAGGCCGGTGGCCACCGCAGCGATGCCCAGGCGTCCGGAATCAAGCGCGGAGAAGGCGATCTGCAGCCCCTGCCCCTCCGCCCCCAGCCGGCGTCCCTCCTCGACGAACGCGTCGTCGTAGGTGGCGCCGGTCGTCGGGACCGCGTGCAGGCCCATCTTGTCCTCCGGCTTGCCGAAGCTGAGCCCCTCGGTGTCCCGGGCGACGAAGAAGCAGGACACCCCCTTGGAACCCTCACCGGTGCGGGCGAAGACGTTGTACACATCGGCGATGCCGCCGTGCGTGATCCACGCCTTCGAGCCCGTCATCGAGTAACCGCCGTCGGTCGGTGCGGCGCGGCACGCAAGCGCCGCGGCGTCGGAGCCGGCCTGGGGTTCGCTCAGGCTGTAGGCACCGATCAGCTTGCCGTTCAACAGGTCCGGCAGCCACTGCTGCTTCTGCTCGTCGGTGCCGAAGTTGAACAGCGGATGGCAGGCCAGCCCGTGCACGCTGACCGCCACGGCGACCGCAGCCCAGCGCGCGCCGAGCTCCTCGAGCACCTGCAGGTAGACCTCGTACGGCTGGCCCCCGCCGTCCCACTCCGTCGGGTAGGGCAGCCCGAGCAACCCCGCCTCACCCAGTTCGGCGAATAACCCGTCCGGGTACCGACGGTCCTTCTCGTGCTGATCGACGATCGGCGCCATGCGCTTGTCGGCGATGTCGCGGACCAGCGCGATCAGGTCGCGCGCCTCGTCGTTGGGGAGCAGGCGATCGACCGGCATTCCAGACCTCCAGGGTTACGAAACTAGTACTCAGGTCTTCTGCACAGTACTATTTCGGGCAGCGTTCGTACAGCGGAAGGGAGCACGCATGGCCACCCAGGGTTTCGCCACCCGCCGACGGGCCGCGCTGTTCGACGCCCTTCTCGAGCTGATCCTGCGCGAGGGGTTCGCGCACCTGTCGATCGGTTCCATCGCGGCCGAACTCCGTTGCTCGAAGTCGACCCTGTACACCCTCGCCGCCAGCAAGGAACAACTGGTCACCGCCACCGTGACGCATTTCTTCCGCAGCGCGACCGAACAGGTCGAGTCACGGGTCGCGGCGTCGTCGAGTCCGCGCGAACGGGTCATCGTCTACCTGGTGGCGGTGGGTGAGGCACTCGCACCGGCCTCGGAGGCGTTCATGCGCGATCTCGACGCGTTCGAACCGGCACGCGCACTGTACGAGCGCAACACCGCGGCGGCATCGTCCCGGGTCCAGGCGCTCATCGCCGACGGGGTGTCGGCCGGCGAGTTCCGCAACGTCGACGCCGCGTTCGCCGCCGACCTCGCCTCATCCATGATGACCCGGATCCAGCGTCGCGAGGTGTGGGCCGCGACCGGACTCGACGACGCGGCCGCCTACCGCCAGCTCGCGTCGATCCTCACCGCGGGGATCGACGCCGGCCCGGACGCTCGAGGTGGGTGACACCCGCGTCGTCGACCCACCATTCGACCCGCACTTCCCGTGCGACATCGGGGCCGTCTCCGCCGTCTTTGCTGCGCAACGCGATCCACAGTTCGTCGTGTAGCCGGACATCGCCGTGCGGGATCTCGATCCCCCGCGACGCCCCGAAGCGCACCACCGCGGGGTGCGCCCAGCCGACTGCCTCCCCCGGCGCGGACACCGTCGCCGAATACTCCTCGCTCGCGAGCGGCAGGTCGAGCAGCGTGCCCAGCAGGTCGGCGTCGGCCGAGACCACGGTGGGTCCGGCGAGTACCGCCTCGTCGTCGGCCAGCGTCTGCAGGAACCACGGCCGGTCGACGACCACCGCGCGGTCGGCGGTTGTGCCGGCGAGGGTGCGCACCCGCTCGGGCACCTCGACGTCGTGCGCATCGACGATGCCGCTCCGGCACGCCGCGACGACGGCGGCATGCACGGACACCGTTGCGCCCGCACTGATCACACGCTCCCGATCGCCCAGCCGGGTCAGCAGCAGCGTCGCGTCGTCGGCGGAGTCGGGTTCCAGCCGGGCGAGGGTGCCGGCGAGCTCGTCGGCATACGGGTGGTCGAGGGGATCGATGATGTTCTCGAGAACCTCATCCGACGGCGACCGGTACTCCCCCAGCAGCAGACCGTCGATCTCCGCATGGCGTCGTAACCACCACGCGGTGTAACCCGTCCGGTCGGCGAGCAGCGGCCGGATCCGTTCGTCGGTGGCCATCATGGTCAACGCCTCCGGCCAGCGCCGGTCCTCGATCAAGTCGAGATCCCGTACTGCACTGAGCTTCTCGGGCGCGTCCGGGAGGGTGGCCCACCAGTCCTCCTCGTCGGGCAGGTCATGCTTGGGCGCGACGGGCAGGTCGTCGTCGACGGTCACGAAACCCCAGCCGACGCCGATCCGCCGCAGTTCCTCGACGCCGCACTCGGCGACCACCTCGGCGTCGACCACACCGAACGGGTGATCGTCGACCAAGACCTCGAGCAGCGGGCTGCCCGGCAGCAGGAGTTCGTCGGCCGGCCGCAACTCGCCGTCGGCGTCGGGGAGGGCGAGCGCCGAGAGCCACGAGGGAACCGGTGCTTCCGGATCGGCTCGCAACACCGCACACACCTCGACGGCGAGCCGGTCATCGTCGGGGCCGGCCGAATCGAAGTCGACATCTTCGACGAGGCTGCGCAACGCCGGGTCCGAGACTGCCTGCGCGACCGTCAGATCCGCGACGCCGAGTCGGGTCAGCAGTTCGTGGCGCGCCTCGGGATGCACGGTGGGGATCCACCGCATGGGGGTCGAGATCCGGTCACTGACAAAGAGCCCACGCACCCCGATCGCCATCCGTCCGTCCGATCTCGGGATCGGCAGGGCGCCGAGTTCTTCCACCTCGCGGCCGGTCGACACCAGGGGCGCAAGGGCGGCGTACAGGTCGTGCCACCACGACGGTTCACGTTCGACGCCGACGAGACGTTCGGCGAGCTCCGCGAGCCCGAGCTCCGACACACCCAGCCGGCCCAGCGTCGGGAGATGTTGTGTCAGCGACAGATCCGGGTGGATCAGATCACCGAACAGGTCGCCGAGGATCTCCGCGAGCCGATCGGTCAGCCCCACGAGGATCACCCCGCGCGGTGGCACCAGGTCGGCACCGGCCGCCGCCGGAAGCCACGCGACATCCCGCAGTTCGCGACGAACGGCCTCGATCAGGCGCGCGTCGTCGGGATTACGCGCGAGATGCAGTTCGGGTACCAGTTCGACCCTGCGCACCGGTTCGACGAGCCGGACGAGATCGACGTAACCCGCTGCCGCATCGCCGATCTCGGCACGTGGATGGAGGTGCCGTCGATCTGGCGTGAGTGCCAGGTCGGTGATGCACCGGCACGGCAGGCTGAGTTCGATGTCGGTGGGCGTGGGGGCGCGCAGGACCTCGCCGGCCGCCGCGGGCTCACCGTCGGCGTCGACGAGCCAGCGGGTGCCGCCCCGGGCGACCTCGAGCCATCGGCGCGTCGACGGCAGGCCGGTCGCGTCCGGCGCACCGACGACGGACACCGTCGTCACGACCGAGCGCGCGGCATCGTCGTCGACGTCCGGCCCCGCCGACCGTTCGGCCGACACCTCGACATCACCGACGCTGATCCGTTGCAGCGCAGTCAGTTCGACGACCAGATCCGGTGCCTGGCCGAGCATGGCGTCGAGGAGCGGGCCGGGTTCCTCGCGGAGGTGCAGGACCACCTCGGTGTCGAAGCCATCGGTCGGCGTCTGATCCGTCGGCCACACCAGCCGCAACACCGGCACGTCCGCGGGCCCGTCGACGGAGATCCCGGCAGCTCGCGCGGCGTCCATCGAGTCCGCCCGGTCGAAGACCACCGACCCACTGCGCGAACGGATCTCGATGCGATCGGCGACCGTCGCGGTGGCGGTGAAGCCGACCCCGAACCGCCCGATCTGCCGGGCGCCCGAGTCGTCCGCGGTCTTCGCCGACACCCGCAACGCGGCGAGTGAACGCACCCCCGCATCGGTCAGCGGGGCGCCGGTGTTGGCGACATGCAACTCGGTGCCGTCCACCCAGACCGCCAGCCGCCCCGCGACACCGGCCGCCGCGGCCGCGTCGGCGGCGTTCGCGGCCAGTTCGGTCAGCAGCCGATCCCGGTAGCCGACGGTCACCAGATCCGCTTCGGCGGCCGCGTCCTCGGCCAACCGGGTCGGCGACGCCGCCCACGCATCCAGGGTCGACGACCGCAATGTCGCGGTGCCGAACGGATCGTCGGTCACGGTCGGTTCGCGCCGGATCAGGTCCGGGCCGGTTCCGCGTCCCGGGAGATCTCGACGACCTCGATCGCGCCGTCGTCGTAGGCGTCGTACGCGGGCGATCCGTTCCCCTTGGGGCCCTGCACGTCCGAGTGCGCACCGCATCCGTATTCGGCCGACACCACGCGCCCGTCGGCCGCCAGTTCGTTGGTGCAGGCGCCGAAGCCGGCGCGCAGCGCACCCGCGAGCGGGACGTAGAAACCACAGGTACAGCACGAGTACGGCGCGGCCTGCGCCATCTCCGAGCCGGGACCGAAGTCGCCGTCGTACCAGCGCTGCGCAGCCTCGGCGCGTCCCTCCGGGCTCAGGAGTCTCTTGCGGCCGAGCCCCAGCTCGCCCGCGACCTGACCGATGTCGTCGGGTTCCACGGACTCGGACTCGAATCGGAACTCGTCGCCGGTGTCGATCTGGTTCGGCACGAGACGCGGGTCGTCGGGTTCGGCGGCGAGCAGATCGCCCGGTGCGAGATCGCCCGACGCGACCCGCTCCGACCACGGCACCCACGGCGGCGCGAGCAGCGAGCCGTCACCCGGAAGCAGCACGACCTCGCTGAGCGTGATCTCGTCGCTGCCCGGAGAACCCGCCAGCACGACGCACCACTGCCACCCCCGGTAGCCCGTGAGCTCGGCATCGAAGTAGTGCGCGGCGGCCCAGTCGCCCTCGGCGACACTGCGCCGGTGCGCTCCGGGCCGCTGACCTTCATCGAGCAGCGCGGAACGCGCGATGTCGACGGCTGCCAGCAGCCGTTCGGTCTCACCGTGCCGTTCGCCGTCACCAACCTGAGTCACCGCTCCAGTGTGCAATACCGCCGACGTGTGCCACACAACCGACCCGCTTCAAGCGACCACAGCCGGAGATGAGGAACAATCGTCTGCGTGATCCCACGGAGTTCCCGACACGACGAGGGGCGCGGGGCCCCCAGGGGTCCCGCCGACCAGCACCTTCGGCAACCGCCACCCGCCGGTCGTGCACGACGCGCCGCGCAGCACCCCGGTTCGACGAACTATCCGGCCGACGAGACGCGGCAGATGCGGACCCGGCGACCGGCGCCGGGATGGGGAGAGCCGCCGTCCGGGCCGGGTCCCGGCCGCAACGCCTACCTCCCCCCGCCGACCCACAACCCGCATCTCCCGCCGCTCGACGACCGCGCCCGTCCGCCGGCCGACGAGGCGACCCGGGCGATGCCGACCGACCACGGGCCCCAGAACGGTGGAAGCCGTACACCCAAGAAGCTGACGGTGATGCGGGTCGCGGCGATGCGGAGTCGCGAGCTGACCGGCAGGGGGATCGGCAAGATCCACCGGGCGGCCACCGCCGACGGCGCCGACCAGTCGGGCCTGACCGCGCTGACGCTGCCGGTGATCGCCAACTTCGCCGCCGACGCCGCGATGGCCGTCGCGCTCGCGAACACGCTGTTCTTCGCCGCCGCGACCGGTGAGTCGAAGACCAATGTGGCCTTGTACCTGGCACTGACAATCGCGCCGTTCGCCCTGATCGCTCCGCTCATCGGCCCGCTCCTCGACCGACTGCAGCGCGGCCGCCGCATCGCCATGGCCACGACCTTCGGCCTGCGCGTCGTCCTGGCCCTGCTCATCATGGCCAACGTCCAGTGGAACGACATCACCCAGCAGCTCGAATACGACCCATGGGTGCTCTATCCGTGTGCCCTCGGTCTGCTGGTGCTGTCCAAATCGTTCGGCGTCCTCAAGTCGGCCGTCACGCCGCGTGTGGTGCCGCCGACCATCGACCTTCCCCGGGTCAATTCACGGCTGACCACTTTCGGCCTCATCGGGGGCACGGTCGTGGGCGGCGCGGTCGCCGCGGCCATCGAGTTCCTCCTCGGCCAGCTGCTCCCGCTGCATCTGCCGGGTGCCATGGTGTGGCTGGCCGTCGTCGCGGCCGCGGGCGCCTATCTGTGCATGCGCATCCCGGCGTGGGTCGAGTCCACCGAGGGCGAGATCCCGACGACCCTCACGTACCACGGCGAGCCCGCGCGGTCGGCTCCCGGCGACTCCGAGCAGCCGACGAGCGCTCGCGACGGCGCGAAGATGCTCGCGGCGAAGATGCGCCAGCCACTCGGACGCAAGGTCGTCGCCGGGTTGTGGGGCAACGGCACGATCCGCATCCTGACCGGCTTCCTGACGCTGTTCGTGGCGTTCTACGCCAAGGCCCAGCAGGGCGACGCCTCGGACTGGACCCAGCTGCTCCTCCTCGGCGCGGTCGGCGCCGCCGCCGGCGTCGGCAACATGATCGGCAACGGCGTCGGCACCCGCCTCGAGCTGAAGAACCCGCCGAACATCGTCGTCGGCGCGACCGCCGCCTGCTTCGTCGTCGCGGTCCTGGCCGCCATCTTCGGCAACATCGCCGCGGCCGCCGTGGCAGCCCTGGTCGCCTCCGGCACCAGCGCGATCGGGAAGGTGTGCCTCGACTCGTCCATCCAGGACGACCTGCCCGACGAGTCCCGCGCCTCGGCGTTCGGCCGGTCGGAGACGGTGCTGCAGCTGTCGTGGGTCTTCGGCGCCTCGCTCGGGGTGCTGCTGCCGCCGACCCTGTGGATCGGGTTCACGGTCGTCTCGGTACTGCTCGGCCTCGGGCTGCTGCAGACGGTGATGACCACCCGCGGCAAGTCACTGGTCCCCGGTCTGGGCGGTCGACGCCCCGACCACGCCGCGCCCACCGTCGCCTTCCGCGCGGCAGAAGCCCGATCGGCCACCCGGACCGGTCCGGCGGACGCCGACACCCGACCGCACGCCGCGCGGCCCTCGACCGCCCGGATGCCCACCCGGACCCCGTCGACCGCCCCGTTCGAGACCCGGGGTGAGCGCCCGTACAGCCCCGGCGATCACCCGCCGCCCAACCAGACAGGACAACGTCGTCAGTGATCAGCAGTGGTGAGAAGAAGGCTCTGTCGATCATCGCGATCGTCGTCGTGCTGTTCGTCGCGGTGGTGGGGACGTCGGTGTTCCTGCTGACCCGCAACGCGGCGCACGACAATCAGCCCTACCTGCACGTCGCGGTCGGCGATGAGTTGCACACCGTCGATCCGCGCTGGTGGTGCGATTTGATGCTGACCGCGTGCGATCCCGAGATCACCGCGCCGAACGAGACCGCGACGGTGCCGGTGCCGGTGGGTTCGACGATCATGCTGACGGTCTCGAGCGAGATAGCGCAGGGTCCGTGGAACCTCGCGGCGGTCTATCAGACTCCGCGCGGGATCGTCGAGGACGAGCAGCAGCAGGGTGCGGACGACACCTTCACCCTGACGCTCCGGTCGGAACCGGACCGGGTGCTGGTCGGGTTCACCGTGATCTCGGCGTCGGCGCGGCTCACCCCCGCCGACGACGTCCTGCCGCGCGGCGAGCTCGCGGTTCAGACCGCGCCCGCCGCGTAGTCGGTCCTAGGAGTCGAGCTCCCGCGCGACGGCACGCACGACTTCGGAGATCCGCTGTGCGGTCTTGCGGTCGGGGTAACGCCCCTTGCGCAGGTCCGGCTGGACCTTGCCCTCGAGCAGGGTGATGAGGTCGGCGACCATCCCGTGCAGTTCGTCGGGGGTGTGCCGCTTCACGTCCTTGCGGGCGGCTTCGCGCACGTTCTTGGAGACGCTGGGTGCCGGTTCGAGCACTTTCACGCTCAACGCCTGCGGGCCGCGACGACCGGCGGCCATGCCGAACTCGACGCGTTGGCCGGGCTTGAGCGCCTCGACTCCGTCGGGCAACGCTGCCGAACGGACGTAGACGTCCTCACCGCTCTCCTGGGAGAGGAAGCCGAAGCCCTTGTCCGCGTCGTACCACTTCACCTTGCCGGTCGGCACTGTGCTCACCCTCATCTGTTCTAGATCTGTCGAAAAACGACCCGTCACGACAAAAGACGCCGTCACCCATCTCGCGGCCCGGACGGCGGAAGACCGTGCGAGCCCAGACGGATGCAAGGCGCCTGCTTCGGACCATCCTAGCCAACGCCCCACCGCGCGGTCACACCATTACCCGGCGGGCACGGATCGCGCGGCGTCGCACCGGCCGGCGTTGCACTACCGTGGCGGGTATGCAGAAGACATCCTCCCCGCGGTTGCTGCAGGCTGCCGGGGTCGTGTTCATGATCGGAATTCTGGCGATCGTGGCGTTGTTCCTCACACCGTTGGTGACCGGCGGCGACACCGCGCCGACCGTCGTCTATCTGCTGACCATGTGCGCACCGCTGGGCTTCGTCCTGGGCCTGGTGTACGCACTCCGTGCCGGACGCCGAGCCAGGTGAGGACCGTGACCACAACCATCGACACCACCCCCGATCTCTCCCCCGTCTCCGACGGGCGGGCGCTGCGTGACGCGTACAGCTGTTTCCCGTCGGGCGTCGTGGCGGTGTGTTGCGAACAGCGCGACGGGGATTCGACCACGCTGATCGGAATGGCCGCGAGCTCGTTCACCACCGTCTCGCTCGACCCGCCACTCGTCTCGGTCTGCGTCCAGAACACCTCGACGACCTGGCCGCGGATCCGTACGGCTCCGGCCATCGGGGTCAGCGTGTTCGCCGGCGACCAGATCGAACTCTGCAAGCAACTCGCCGGGTCGTCGGGGCACCGGTTCGACGGCATCACGCCGCTGAGCACCGATCGCGGGGCGGTCTTCGTGCCCGACGCGGCCGCCCACCTGTCGTGCACGATCCACAACGAGATCCAGGCCGGCGACCACACCGTCGTGTTGCTGGAGATCGAGACCTTGCGCGCCGATCCCGACATCGAGCCCCTGGTCTTCCACGCCAGCACCTTCCGCGCCCTGGAGGCGCGCACGGACCCGACCCGGAAGTGAGTCGCCCAGCACCATGAGCACGGTCGGCCTCGGACTGCCGCTGCCCCGCTCGCCGCGGGAAGCAGCGACCTCCGACGCGCCCACCGACGGGCCGTTGCTCGACACCTTCGGCCGGGTCGCCAAGGATCTCCGGGTCTCGGTCACCGACCGCTGCAATCTGCGGTGCTCGTACTGCATGCCGGCCGAGGGCCTCGACTGGATGCCCACCGACCAGGTGCTGTCCACCGACGAACTGATCCGGGTGCTGACGGTGGCGGTGCGCGACCTGGGGATCGAGCGCATCCGATTCACCGGCGGCGAACCACTGTTGCGCCGCGACCTCGAGGACGTCATCGCCGCCGTCGCGGGCCTCCCGCAGTCACCCGAGATCGCGATGACGACGAACGGACTCGGACTGCCCCGGCGGGTCGACGGTCTGGTCGACGCCGGCCTCGACCGCATCAACGTCTCGCTGGACACCATCGACCCGGCCCGCTTCGCCGAGATCACGCGCCGGGACCGTCTGTCCGATGTGCTCGACGGCCTGGCGGCGGCCCGCCGCGCCGGGCTCGATCCGGTCAAGGTCAACGCCGTGGTGCCCGACCGTGGCGATTTACCCGGAGTCCCCGACCTGCTCGCCTACTGTCTCGAGCACGGTTACGAGCTGCGGATCATCGAACAGATGCCACTCGACGCCGACCATGCGTGGCAGCGAGCACAGATGGTGACCGCACACGAGATCCTCGCGACCCTGCGGAAGCGGTTCACCCTGCTGCCCGACCCCACGCCACGTGGGAGCGCGCCGGCCGCCACGTGGCTCGTCGACGGCCACCGCGGCGCGCACGGCCCGGCACGCGTCGGGGTGATCGCGTCGGTCACCCGGCCGTTCTGCGGGGACTGCGACCGCACCCGGCTCACCGCGGACGGATCACTGCGCAACTGCCTGTTCGCGACGTCGGAAACCGACGTGCGGCACGCGCTGCGCACCCTCCCCGGCGACGAGATCGACGCCGCCCTCGCGCGCCTGTGGCGCGCGAACATGTGGGCGAAAGCGGCGGGCCACGAAGTGAACGCGGCGGGCTTCACCCAACCGGATCGGCCGATGTCGGCGATCGGCGGCTAGGCTCGCGTCCGATGCAGCTCACAGTTCGTTTCTTCGCGGCCGCGCGCGCCGCGGCCGGTGCCGAGGAGAAGGTGATCGACGTCGACCCGTCGACCCCGCTCGGCGCCCTCGAGGGCATGCTCGCCGCCGGAAACCCGTCCCTCGCCACGGTTCTCGAACGCTGCTCGTATCTGCGCGACGAGATCGCGTTCTCCGATCGGACGCGTGCGCTCGGCACGTGCGCGACACTCGACGTCCTCCCCCCGTTTGCCGGTGGCTGACGCCACACCCGGCTTGTGACCTTAGTCACATCACGGCGCGGTAACAGGATGGGCACGGGACGGCCACTAACCCGTTGAACTGGGATGACGGCCGAAGTGGGTCGGAAGACCCGGATCCGGGCCGAAAATCGCTTGCGTCCAAGCAGGTGATTCAGTCCAACGAACGACGTACTGTTCGAAGCGTCCTCCTCGGAGGTCACGACACAGCAACCAAGACATAACGTCCCACCGGCCGCGCCGAGCCTCGTTCCGCCGGTGGGAACGACAAGCAATCTAGGAACGAGGACGGGGGACCCAACCTCATCCCCTGAGACCGGGCACCACACCAGGTGTCCTCGGGGTTAAGTCCCGGAAGTCGCGGCGACCACCACGACGACCCGGGACCGAGCACCTCTCGCTCGAACCCGACAGCTGACTTCGTAGGCGCGTGGAGAGAGGAAACACATACATGTCCGGACGTCATCGCAAGCAGACGACCAGCACGGCCGCCAAGACCATCACCAAGGTCGCCCTCACCGGCGCGGTCCTCGGCGGCGGAGCAGCCCTCCTGGGCACCGGTACCGCCAATGCGGCCACCGACGCCGAGTGGAACCAGGTCGCGCAGTGCGAATCCGGTGGCAACTGGGCCATCGCGACCGGCAACGGCTATCACGGCGGCCTGCAGTTCTCCCCGAGCACCTGGACCGGCCACGGCGGCGGCGAGTTCGCCCCGACCGCCGATCAGGCCTCCCGCGAGGAGCAGATCGTCGTCGCCGAGCGTGTGCTCGGTTCGCAGGGCAAGGGCGCCTGGCCCACCTGTGGCACCGGCCTGTCGGGCTCGACCCCGCGCAGCGCGCCGACCGACACCCCGCGTGAGATCGCCCCGGTGCTCCCCGGCGGCAACGGCAGCGTCGACCTGGCGAAGACCACCGAGGACGTCGCCAACCAGGTCACCGACGCCCTCACCGAGGCCGGCGTCAGCCCCGAGATCAAGAACCTCTGGCAGGCGGCCAAGGACAGCGGCGTCACGCTGAACCAGGACCAGATCAAGCTGTTCAACGACAACAAGCATCTGCTGCCCAACCCCTGATCGCCGCTCGACGCCTGATCTGGGACCCAGACGAAGGGCCCCGCACGATGAACCATCCGTGCGGGGCCCTTTTCCATTGGTTTCGACAAGCTCAACCAGCGGGGGGTCAGCTCAACCAGCGGGGGTCAGCTCAACCAGCGGGTGTTCAGCTCAACCAGCGGGGGGGCGGGGTCAGGCCGAGTTGACCCACTCGTCGGTGCCGTCGTCGAAGAACTGGTGTTTCCAGACCGGTAGCCGGGCCTTGACCTCGTCGACGAGGCGCGAGCAGGTCTCGAACGCCGCCCGACGATGGTCGGCCGCCACCGCGACCACGAACGCGATGTCGCCGATCACGAGGTCGCCGACCCGGTGGGACACCGCGACCGCGCGCACCCCGTCGACCGCGGAGACCTCCGCGACGACCTCGGCCAGGACCTTCGTCGCCGTCGGGTGCCCCGAATAATGCAGGGCGGTCACGGTGCGGCCGCCGTCGTGGTCGCGGACCGCGCCCACGAACCCGACCACCGCACCGGCTTTGCCGTCGGCGGCGTCGATGACCATCGCCTCGTGGTCGGCCAGCGTGATCGGCTCGTCGACGACGGCGGTGTGCACCACGTGCGAGCCGGCCTCTCGGGTCATCGGTGGTCGCCTCCGCGGATCTGATCGAGCGCGTGGTGGACGACCCCCGCGAGGACGCCGAGCCCGTCGCGGACCCCGCCGGTCGAACCGGGCAGGTTCACGACGAGGGTCGTCCCGGCGATTCCGGCGAGTCCGCGCGAGAGGACCGCGGCGGGCACCGTCGGCAGCCCGGCCGACCTGATGGCGTCGGCCAGACCCGGGATCTCGACGTCGAGGAGCGGGCGGGTCTGTTCCGGAGTCCGGTCCGTGGGCGTCAAACCCGTTCCGCCCGTGGTGATGACGAGGTCGACCTCGGCGTAGATCGCGGCGCGGAGGGCCTCGCCGACCGGCGGGCCGTCGGCGACGACGTCGCACTCGTCGACGGTGAAGCCCTGCTCGACCAGCCAGGCCTCGATGATCGGTCCGGACCGGTCTTCGTAGACACCGCTGCTGGCGCGGTTCGACGCGACGACGACGCGCGCCACGCGGGAAAGATTCCGGTCAGTCATGAGCCGGGTCAGACGGCTCGCGGTACCAGTCGCCGGATTTGCCGCCGGTCTTGGCCAGCAGGCGGATGCCGTCCATCTGCGCCCGTCGGTCGACGGCCTTGACCATGTCGTGCAGCGTCAGCCCGGCGACTGCGACCGCTGTCAACGCCTCCATCTCCACACCCGTCTGGCCGGAGGTGGCCACGGTCGCGGTGACCTCGATCGTGTCGGCGCCGATCGCGAAGTCGACCTCCACCGACGACAACGCCAACTGATGGCACAGCGGGATCAGCTCGTCGGTGCGTTTGGCCGCCATGATCCCGGCGATGCGCGCCGTGGCCAGCACATCTCCTTTGGGCAGCCGCGACTCGCTCAGGAGACCGATCACCTCGGCGGTGGTGCGGAACGTGCCGGCGGCGACGGCGCGACGCTTCGTCGTCGGCTTGGCGCCGACGTCGACCATGCGGGCCGTTCCGGACTCGTCCAGATGACTCAGCCGGGAGCCGCCGGCCGGCCCGGTGTCCCGGGCGTCCGACCCACCTTCGTCAGTCCCGGTGGGCGGCATCGACGTCAGCGGTTGACGATGGTCTTCGACTGCACGAACGGCAGGTCGTCGACCGGAAGCGGGAACTCCGTGTCGCCGAACGGCGACAACGCACCCGAGATGTGGGTCGCGAGTTCGGAGACCGCGTGCTCGGCGGCGTCGCCGTTCTCGTCCTGCGGCCAGCCGTTGTCGACGTAGTGCTTCTTGCCCTTGGCAGATTCGACGACCTTGCCGGTGCCGGCCCCCGCTTCGCCGGAGGAGGGTGTTTCAGCGCCAGATTTGTTTGCCACGTCGTGCATTGTGCCATGCCGTTCGAATGAACAAGACCCGTGTCCGGGGCGGAAGTCCCGTGCCGGGGCTAAGGTCGTCGCAACACAGGTCACGCCCCAGGAGGCGCCCATGGTCGCCCAACCGGTCCAGGTCGCCGGCTACCGGGTGATCACGCGGCTGGGGAGCGGCGGAATGGGCACCGTCTACCTGGTCGAGAATCCGCAGCTACGTCGGCGCGAGGCCCTCAAGGTGATCTCGATCGCCGAGACCGTCGACGAGGAGTTCGCCCGCCGGTTCAGTCGCGAAGCACAGACCGCGGCGGCCCTCGACCATCCCTCGATCGTCACGATCTACCACTACGGAGTAGCCGACGGCGACCCCTGGTTCACGATGGCCTACCTCGACGGCCGTGACCTCCGACGCGCCTCGCTCCGCCCGGACGAGGTGGTGGCCGTCGCCTCCCGGGTCGCCGACGCCCTCGACTACGCACACGAGCACGGCGTGATCCACCGCGACATCAAACCGGGCAACATCATGGTCACGCGCCGCGCGATGGACGACTCCCTCGACCGCGTCGTCGTGCTCGACTTCGGGATCGCGAAGCTCACCACCGCGACCACTCTGACGGCGCCGTCGTCGTTCGTGGGCACCCTCGTCTATGCCGCACCGGAGATCCTCGACGGCAAACCCGCGGGCCCCGCATCGGATCAGTACGCGCTGGCCTGCACGGCCTACGAATTGCTATCCGGCGCAACTCCGTTCGATGCCGACACGCAGACCCGTCACATCGTCGCCAAGCTCACGACGCGCCCGGCGCCGATCAGCACGCATCGCCCCGAGCTCGCCGCCCTCGATGCCGTCTTCGACCGTGCGCTCGCGCGCGGCCCCCTCGACCGGTACCCCACCTGCGGCGCGTTCGCCGCGGATCTGCGCGCCGCCCTGGGGCGAACCCACTCCGACGGCCGAGCACCCGCGCCCGTGGCTGCGACCCAGGTCATCACCCCGCCTCCACCGGCGAAACCGACCCAACCGTGGGTCGCCCCATCCCCGGCGCCACCGACGCCCACCCGCCGGCGACGGTGGCCGCTCGCCCTCGCCGCGGTCGCCGTGGTCGCGGTGCTGGCCGTCGTCGTCGCGATCGGGGTCCTCACCCTCGGCGGTGGAGATGGCGGGGACACGTCCGACGCCCCGTCGTCGCCGATCGCGGCGGCCGATGCCGGCGCCCAGCTCAGCGCCGGCCTCGGTGCCACCTGTTCGATCCGGGACGGGACCGCCTATTGCTGGGGCGACAACGCGGCCGGCCAACTCGGCGACGGTACGACCGAGAGCCGCCAGACGCCCACGGCGGTCGCCGATCTCAGCGGCGTCACCGCGATCAGCACCGGCGGACCCAACAGCTGTGCGATCGCCGAGGGACTCGCGTACTGCTGGGGGAACAACGACTACGGGCAGATCGGCGACGGCACGACCGACGCGCGGCTGACGCCGACCCGGGTCGCCGGTCTCGCCGATGTCACCGCCATCTCGACCGCCAACTGGGCCACGTGCGCGATCTCGGCGGGCTCGGCGTACTGCTGGGGCACCAACGACTTCGACCAGCTCGGCGACGGTTCGACCGCGAATCAGTACCGGCCGGTCCGGGTCGCCGGGCTCGACGACGTGACCGCCATCAGCGTCGGTGTGAACTTCACGTGTGCCGTCGCAGCCGGCGACGCCTACTGCTGGGGGCTCAACGACAACGGGCAGGTCGGCGACGGCACGACCACCAACCGGGCCCGCCCGACCCGGGTCGCCGACCTGGACGGCGCGACGTCGGTCTCCGCGGGCGCCGCGACCGCCTGCGCGATCGCCGGGGCGAGTGCATATTGCTGGGGCGACAACGCGTTCGGCCAACTCGGCGACGGCACCACCTACGGCCGACGCACGGCGACGCCGGTGTCCGGCCTGGACGGAGTCGAGGCCATCAGCACCGGCACGTCGAACACCACCTGCGCACTCGCGGCCGGGGTCACGTACTGCTGGGGCGCCAATGCCTGGGGCTCGGTCGGCGACGGCACCCTGACCGACCGGCCGGCGCCCACCCGGGTGAACGGATTGTCCGATGTCGGCGCGGTGTCCACCGGCGAACGAACCACGTGCGCGCTCGCGTCGTCATACCTGTGGTGCTGGGGTTTCAACGCCACCGGACAGCTCGGCATCGGGGGCACCGACGACCGTCTGACCCCCACTCAGGTCACGTTCTAGCGTCGGCTCCGTCATCCGGTTGAAGGGTGCCCCGGACCTTTCCCGGTTCGGTATCGTCCCTGCATACGTCTGCGAGAGCAGCCATTTGGCAGCCGCTCTCCCGCCAAGCCAGAAAGAGGTGACGCCGTGCCGTTGAGTCCCGGCACCCACATCGCCGGTTATCGCGTGGTCTCCCAGCTCGGCGCGGGCGGTATGGGCGAGGTGTACCTCGTCGAGAACCTGCAACTCGAGCGGCGAGAGGCCCTGAAGGTCATCTCCACGGCGGTCAGTGCCCAGCCCGGGTTCAACCAGCGCTTCACCAACGAGGCCCGCACCACCGCGAAGCTCGACCATCGCAGCATCATCACCATCCACCAGTACGGCATCGAAGACGGTTCGCCCTGGTTCTCGATGAGTTACGTCGAGGGCAAGGACCTCACCGAGGAACGTCTCACGCCGGCGGAGGTGTCGACGGTCGTCGGACAGGTGGCCGACGCCCTCGACTACGCGCACCGCCACCACGTGGTGCACCGGGACATCAAGCCCGCCAACATCCTCGTCACGCGCGATCCGGCGACGAACGCCGTCGAACGCGCCCTCGTGCTCGACTTCGGCATCGCCAAGCTCGCCGGCTCGGCCAACCTGACCGGCACCCATTCGTTCATCGGGACGGTCGCCTTCTCGGCCCCGGAAACACTCGAGGGCGCCGACGCCACGGCCCGGTCGGACCAGTACTCGCTGGCCTGCACGGCCTACGCGATGCTCGCGGGGCAGCCGCCCTTCGTCGGACAGTCCGAACCGTCGGTGATGCTGGGCCACATCCAGCGCCCGGTTCCCCACATCGGCCAGCTGCGCGGCGACCTCGCGCACCTCGACCCCGTGTTCCAGCGCGCCCTGTCGAAGAATCCCGCATCCCGCTACCCCGACTGCCGCAGTTTCGCGGCCGCCTTGAAGTCGGCGCTCGAATCCCCTGCCGCGCAGGGCAACACGATGATCGCGGGTTCGGTTCCGCCGCCCACCCTCGTCGGCGGTGGCACCGGCGGCCCGTCCACGGGTCACCCCTCGGGACCCCAGCAGCAGTTCGGCCCACCCCATGGCCAGTACACCCCGCCGCCGCAGCCGACCATGACCGGGCCGTCGGGCCCGCAGCCGCTGATGAACAAGCCGTCGGGTCCCCAGCCGATGTACTCCTCGGCCCCTCACCTCTCGGGCCCGCACGCGCAGCCCGGGCATCCCCAGGTCGGCTACCCGGGTATGCCGCCGGTCCCGCCGAAAAAGAAGAAGCGGACCGGCCTCATCGTCGCCGGCGTCCTCGGCGCCGTGCTGCTGCTGGTGGTCGCCGCCGTCGTGGGACTCGCCGTCCTGGGCAGCACCGTCGCCGACCCGGAGAAGGCGACCGTCGCGCAGCCGGTGGTGAGCACGAACTTCGGCAGCAGCTGCGCCGTGGTCAACGGCAGCGTGCACTGCTGGGGCGACAACGACTCCGGTCAGCTCGGCGACGGTTCCACGACGCCGCACACCCGCCGGGTGGCGGTGCCCGGGGGCGCCAACGCGACCGCGGCCACCACCGGCGGCTACCTCACCGGCGAGAACGCCTACGTCTCGACGGCCTGCGCCATCGCCGCCGGCGACGCATTCTGTTGGGGCAACAACCATTACGGCGAAGTCGGCAACGGTTCCAGCGGTTCGACGGTGGACTCCGCGACCAAGGTCGGCGCCATCTCCGACGTCAAGGCGATCTCCACCGGCTGGGGCACCACCTGCGCGGTCGCCGGCACCGACGCCTACTGCTGGGGGAACAACGAATACGGCCAGCTCGGCACCGGCGGCGGCACCGACCCGGTCTCGGCGCCGACGAAGGTCCCCGGACTCGGCGTCGTCACCGACATCACCACCGCCTACGGCACCACCTGCGCGGTGTCGGACGGCTCGGCGTTCTGCTGGGGCGCCAACGACAACGGGCAGATCGGCGACGGCAGCACGACGGCGCGCTCGGCGCCGGTGAAGGTCGGCGCGCTGACCGACGTCACCGACATCACCGTCGGCGGCTATCACGAGGCATCCGACGACGACGATCCGAACACCAACACCAGCACGTACTTCCAGACGACCTGTGCGGTCGCCGGTGGCGACGCGTGGTGCTGGGGTTCCAACGCCTACGGCCAGATCGGCGACGGCACCACCGAGACCCGCCAGGCCCCCGTTCAGGTCGGCAAGCTGAGCGGCGTCTCGGCCATCTCCACCGACTGGGGCACCACCTGCGCGGTCTCCGACGACCGGGCCTTCTGCTGGGGAGACGACGACCGCAGCCAGCTCGGCTCGTCCGGCGGGTCGGTGAAGATCCCCCGCGAGGTCTCGACGCTGACCGACGTCACCTCGATCTCGACCGGCAACGGGACGTCGTGCGCGATGGCGGCCGCGTCGGTGTACTGCTGGGGATTCAACAACGACGGTCAGGTCGGCGACGGTTCCAGCGGCGACGGCGCCAACCGCACGACGCCCACGAAACTGACCATCTAGCTCTTTTACCGCCGCCTGAGCTTGTCGAAGGCCTACTCGCGCGACCCGATCAGCGCCTCGGACACGGTCTCCGCGGCCGTGCGGAGCGCCCCGACCGCGCGGGCCCGGAGCCCGTCGTCGAATCGGGCGACCGGCCCGGAGATCCCGACCGCCATGGGCGTGGGCGCACCGGGGACGGCGACCGCCATCCCGCAGACGCCGACCTCGTGTTCCTGTTCGTCGGTGGCGACCCCGCTCGCCCGCACCTGCTCGACGGCCGCGAACACACCCGACAGCGACGTGACGCTCCACTGGGTGGCGGGGGTGAGCCCGGCCTGCGTGACGTGTTTGAGGATGCGCGCATCGTCGAGTTCGGCGAGCACGGCCTTGCCGACCGCGGTGTTGTGCATCGTGACCCGCCGGCCGACCTCGTTGTTGGTGCGCATGCTGTGCGGGGACGGAACCTGCGCCACGTAGATGACCATGTCGCCGTCGAGGACGGCGAGACTGGCGGTCTCGCTGAGTTCGCCGACCAGGGAGGCGAGGACGGGTGCGGCGACCGCGCCGAGCTGCCGGTTGGCCACCTCGCCGAGTCGGATGAGCCGGGGGCCCAGGGCGTACGACCGGTTCGGGAGCTGCCGGACATAGCCGATTCCCACGAGTGTTCGCAGCAGCCGGTGGATGGTCGGGGGCGGCAGCGGGGACTCCGCCGACAGATGGCTCAGTGAGCACTCGCCGCCGGCGCGCCCGATGAGCTCGAGCAGTTCGAATGCGCGCTCGACGGATTGCACCCCGCCGGAGTTCCCCGCCATCGCCACCTCCACAGTCCGGCATCACGCTACGTTCCATGATGTGAAACCACAATCAGGGTCCGTCTGCGCACACGGGTGGTCGCGTCCGACAGTTCTGGAGTAAACTCCGCTCTGCGGAATTTGATTTCCATTAATCCGACACGAAGGGGCGCCATGAGCGTGCAACCCGGTCGCCTCGGCGCGACCTTCCTCGCTGAGATCGAGGCCGCCCTCGCACCGTCGGACGCGGTGCTATCCGATCGGTATCCGGGCGACGACGGGAGCCGGCAGCCGGTCCACACGGTCTACGTTCCCGCCGACCGGTACACCGCCGAGCTCGCCCGGGAGTGGGGCCATTCCGCCCTGGAGGCAGCCGCCGACCACGGCGGCCTCGCCGCGATCGCCCGCTCGACCGTCGCCCGGACCGACTCGGCGGCCACCGCCCTCGCGGATCTCGTCGAGAACAAGCTGCGCACCGAGCCCATCGAGGATCTGCGCATCGACTTCGAGGACGGTTACGGTGTCCGCGCCGATGACGAGGAGGACGCGCACGTCAGCGCCGCCGTCGCCGCGATCCGGGCGGCGGGCGACGCCTCACCGCCATTCCTCGGCATCCGCTTCAAGTGTTTCGAGGCCGACGTCCGCGCCCGCGGCCTGCGCACCCTAGACCTGTTCATCGCCGGCCTGGCGGACACCGGGAACCTCCCGGCGGGTCTGACGCTCACGCTGCCCAAGGTCACCTCGACCGATCAGGTCGTCGCGATGGTCGCCGTCGCCCGCGAACTCGAGCGAGTCCATGGACTCACCGACGGTCGCATCGGTTTCGAGATCCAGGTGGAGACCCCGCAGTCGGTGATGAGCGCCGACGGCACCGCGGCCGTGGCGGCGATGATCCAGGCCGGTGAGGGCCGGGTGACCGCACTGCACTACGGAACCTACGACTATTCGGCGTCCCTAGGCATCGCCGCGGCGTATCAGTCGATGGAACATCCCGTCGCCGACCACGCGAAAGCCGTGATGCAACTCGCCGCGGCCGGCACCGGTGTGCGGTTGTCGGACGGATCGACGAACATCCTCCCCGTCGGAGACGCCGAGGCCGTCGAAGCCGGCTGGGCGTTGCACGCGCGACTGGTCCGGCGCCACCTCGAGCGCGGCTTCTATCAGGGGTGGGACCTCCACCCCGCGCAACTCGTCACCCGCTTCCTGGCCACGTACGCCTTCTATCGCGACGGATTCGATTCCGCCGCAGTGCGTCTGCGCAACTACGCGCACAAGCTCGAGTCGTCGGTGCTCGACGAACCGGCGACGGCCCGTGCACTCGCCGGCTTCATCCGACGCGGCGAGGTGTGCGGCGCGCTGACCGTCGACGAGGTCGAGACCGCGACCGATCTGCCCATCGAGAAGGTGCGCGACTTCGCACTCCCCCACTCACAGAGGACAATCCGATGAACGCGACGCCGTACTACACCCCCGCCGGTGGACTCCCGCCGCAGACCGACCTGCTGAGCGACCGCGCTGTCGTCACCGAGGCGTACACGGTGATCCCGCGCGGCGTGCTCCGCGACATCGTCACCTCGGTCTTCCCGGAGTGGACCGACACCCGCGCCTGGGTGCTCAACCGCCCGGTACCCGGCGGCGCGCAGACCTTCGCCCAGACCATCGTCGAGGTCGCCCCGGGCGGCGGATCGGCTGCGCCCGAACCGCAGTCGGAGGTCGAGGGTTTCGTCTTCGTCACCGCCGGAACGCTGACCGTGACCATCGCGGGCGAGGAACACACCCTGACCGACGGCGGCTTCGGCTACCTGCCCGCGGGCACGCCGTGGTCGGCGCACAACCGCGGCGACGTCCCCGTCTCCTTCCACTGGATTCGCAAGCGCTACGAGCCGATTGCGAGTCACGAGCCGGCCCCGAAGTTCGGCAACGAGCGCGACATCGAGCCCTCCCCGATGCCCGACACCGACGGCGCCTGGCGCACAACGCGAATGCTCGATCCGCTGGATCTCGCCTACGACATGCACGTCAACATCGTGACCTTCGAGCCCGGCGCGTCTATCCCCTTCGCCGAGACCCACGTGATGGAACACGGTCTGTACGTCCTGGAAGGCAAGGCCGTCTACCGCCTCAACGAGGACTGGGTGGAGGTCCAGGAGGGCGACTACATGTCCCTGCGCGCGTTCTGCCCGCAAGCCTGCTACGCCGGCGGACCGTCGAACTTCCGGTACCTGCTCTACAAGGACGTGAACCGGCAGATCATGCTCTGACGGGGTCGCCTGCACCCACTGTCGTACCGTGAGAGACGATGCGTATCGCGGTGGTGGAAGACGACGACGGGGTCGGCGACGCGCTCGTGGACGCCCTGAACGAGGTCGGCCACGAGCCCCGTCGCATGCGTCGCGGCGCCGATCTCCTCCTCGGTCACCGGGAATTCGACCTCGCACTGCTGGACCTGGGATTGCCCGACGAGGACGGGCTGACCGTGCTGCGCCGGTTGCGGGCGGTGAGTGAGATGCCGGTCGTGGTGCTCACCGCGCGGCAGGACGAGCGGTCGGTGGTGCGGGCACTCCGCGGGGGTGCCGACGACTATGTGGTGAAACCTGCGCGCCTCGGCGAGCTGATGGCGCGCCTGGAGGTGGCCGCCCGTCGGCGCACCGCCGACGCACCGGCACCCGCGGCGCGACAGATCGCCACCGGCGACATCGTCGTCGATCTCGACGCGCGACTGGTGACCGTGGCCGGCACCGACGTCGCCCTCACCCCCAAGGAGTTCGAACTCCTCGCGCACCTCGTCACCCGCCGGGGTGAGGCCGTGAGCCGCGAACAGTTGATGGATGCGATCTGGGGCGACGCCTACGTCGCCATCTCGCGCAGCCTCGACGTCCACATGACCGCGCTCCGGGCGAAGCTCGGCAGGCCCGGCGTGATCGAGACGATCCGCGGGTACGGCTACCGCTGGGGTACCTGAACGATGTGGCGGCGCGTGCTGCTCGTGCTCGTCGTCTATTCGGCGATCGTGGTCCTGGGTCTGGCGGTACCCCTCGCGACGACGGCGAGTCGTGAACGGCTGCAACGGTTCACCGAGAGCCGGACCGCATCCGCGGTCTACTTCGCCGACCTCGCCGATCGGGACCCGGAGATGCGGGGTACGGAACTCCAGCGGGCCGCCGAGCGCTACCGCGACCTCTACGACGAAGGCGTGGTGGTGGTCGATCGAGCCGGCACGACGCGCGCCTCGGCCGGCCTCGCAGCCCGGTCACCCGCGGTCGCCGAGGCCGTCTCCGAGGCATTGCGCAATCAACGCACGCGGATCGCGTCGGGGCTGACGCCCTGGTCGCCCGACTCGGTACTCGTGGCCATGCCGATCGGCACGGGCACCCAGGTCGACGGCGCGGTCGTCATCGAGGCGTCGACGACGGCGGCGAAACGCGATGTCGTCAGAACGTGGGCCGTGATCGCCGCCGGGGCCCTCGCGATGCTCGTGATCGGGTCGATGATCGCGGTTGCGTTGTCGCGGTGGACGGTTCGCCCACTCACGGCGTTGTCGGCACGGGTGCGCTCACTACGCGCCTCGATCATCGACAGCGGCCCGTCAGCGCACGAAACGCCCCCGGGTGGGCCGCCCGGTCAACGCCACACCGGCCCACCGGAGGTCCGCGAGCTGGCCCGGATCTTCGACGCGATGGCGGACGACGTCGAGAACGCCACCGCCGCCCAGCGCCGCCTGGTCGCCGACACCGCGCACGCACTTCGTAATCCGTTGGCGGCGGTCCGCTTTCGCCTCGACACCCTCGGCCTCGGATTGACCGGCCGCTCGCTGGAATCGCATCGGAAGACCGTCGTGGAGATCGACCGGCTCGACCGCATCGTCGACGACCTACTCGTCCTCGCCACCGCCGAGTCGCGGCCCGCCGGTTCCACCACGGGGGTATGCGACGTCGCCGCCGTGCTGGTCGAGCGCCACGATTTCTGGGCGGACGCGCTCGCCGACGCGGGGATGTCGGCGTCGATCGCTTCGCAGCCCCGGCCGATGATCGCCGCGCTCGACGAGGACGACCTCATCCGGGCGACGGACGTCCTGATGAGCAACGCGGTCAACCACGCCGGGGAAGGTGCCCACGTGGAGCTGGGCTGTCGATCCGAGGGAGCGCGTATCCGGGTCTGGGTCGCCGACACCGGCCGTGGCGTGACGACCGACAACCTGCCACGGATCACGGAGCGGTTCTTCCGCGCATCGGCCGGCAGCGGGCCCGGCTCCGGACTCGGATTGGCCATCGCCGCGGCCCTTGTCGACGGAGCCGGAGGCGAACTGGAGGTGACCGCCGGACGCCCCGCGGGACTGCGGGTGGACCTCTGGATCCCGGCGGCCGACGTCCCGTTCCACGAGGCCGTGGACGACCTGTCCTAAGGGAGTGTTAGGAAACGGCGATCGGCTTCCGTTCCGCCTGTGACTGCGTTCACAGTGTTAGGGGCACCGACGCCGGACCGGGTCGGGTGCACGTTCGACGACCTGGAGGACCCTGATGACCGACTCGCCCACCCGGCAGCCCACGAACGCCCGGAGCGCACCGCCGACGTCGTCGGCCGCGGCGACGCGTCGTGCCGTGCTCAACACCCTGCGCGGGTCCTCGGGCAACCTCGTCGAGTGGTACGACGTCTACGTCTACACCGTCTTCGCGACGTACTTCGAGAGCCAGTTCTTCGACTCGGCCGACAAGAACTCAACCGTCTACGTGTATGCCATCTTCGCCGTCACCTTCCTGATGCGGCCGGTCGGCTCCTGGTTCTTCGGTCGGTACGCGGACCGTCGGGGCCGCCGGGCCGCGTTGACCTTCAGCGTGTCGCTGATGGCGGCGTGCTCATTGGTCATCGCGTTGACACCGGGTCGCGAGTCGATCGGCGTATGGGCGGCGGTCGTCCTGGTGCTCTGTCGACTGGTACAGGGATTCGCGACCGGTGGCGAGTACGGCGCGTCGGCCACCTACATGTCCGAGGCGGCCACCCGGGAGCGTCGCGGCTTCTTCTCGTCGTTCCAGTACGTCACGCTCATCGGCGGACACGTACTGGCGCAGCTCACCCTGCTGGTGATGCAGGGCTTCCTCGACAAGGACCAGATCTCCGACTTCGGTTGGCGTATCGCGTTTCTCATCGGCGGCGTGGCCGCGGTGGTCGTCTTCTGGCTGCGCCGCAGCATGGACGAGTCGCTCACCCCGGAGCAGTTGGAGGCCGTCCGCAGCGGGGCCGACTCCGAGTCCGGCTCGATTCGCGAACTCGTCCTGAACTACTGGCGCCCTCTGCTGGTCTGCTTCCTGGTCACCATCGGCGGCACCATCGCCTTCTACACCTACAGCGTCAACGCACCGGCCATCGTCAAGACCGCCTACGAGGACCACGGTCGCACCGGGACCTGGATCAACCTCATCGGTTTGATCTTCCTGATGGTGTTGCAGCCGATCGGCGGGATGATCAGCGACAAGGTCGGACGCAAACCCGTCCTCATCTTCTTCGGCGTCGGCGGTGTCCTGTACACCTACGTCCTGATCACCTACCTGCCCCAGACCACCTCGGTGGCAACGTCGTTGACCCTGCTCGCAGTCGGCTACATCATCCTCACCGGCTACACCTCCATCAACGCGATCGTGAAGGCGGAGCTCTTCCCCTCTCACGTCCGCGCGCTGGGAGTGGGTCTGGGCTACGCGCTCGCGAACTCGGCTTTCGGCGGCACCGCGCCGCTGATCTACCAGGCCGCGAAGAACGGCGGTCATGTCCCGTGGTTCATCGCCTACGTCACCGTCGTGATCGCGGTGTCGCTGATGGTCTACATTTTCGTCTTGCGCAACAAGGCGGAGACCCCACTCGATCGCGAGCAGGGGCGGGCCTTCCTCGACGCAGAGGCCGTTGCCCGGCGGGCCTAAGGTGTCATCATGTCGTTCGCGCGCGGGCCGGTGGACCGGCGGACTCTGCTCCGCGGGGCCACCGGCCTGGGCGCGCTGCTTCTCCTGACCGCGTGCGAAACCGAACGCGGCGCACCGGTCCGCCTCGCGGCGGGCGAGCCCGGTGGCTTCTTCTGGGAGTTCGCCGGTCTCCTCGCCGCGGCGGCCGACCGGTCCGGCGCGCTGGAGATCCGCCCGCGGCAGTCCGGCGGCTCGGCCGAGAACCTCGACGCCCTGGCGAACGGTTCCGCGGAACTCGCCATCAGTCTCAGCGACACGGCCATCGAGCGCGCGGGCCCACAGCTGACGGCGCTCGGATGCGTGTACGAGAACTACTTTCAGGTGGCGGTCCGCACAGGGTCCGGGATCGCGACGGTCGCCGACCTGCGCGGGCGGTCGGTGAGTGTCGGAGCACCGGGGTCCGGCGCCGCCGGGCTCTCCGAGCGGGTACTCGCCGCGGCCGGCCTCGATACCGGCCGTGACATCCGCCCGGTCCGGCAGACGATGGCCGACGCCGGCGCCGCCCTTGCCGCGGGAGAGGTCGACGCCGTCATGTGGGCGGGCGGTCTGCCGACCCCGGCGTTCACCGACCCGCGCGTGCCGATCGTCCTGCTCGACCTCGGTGACGTGGTCGCGGGCCTACGACAGCGGTTCGGACCCGCATACGAGCCCGTACGCATCCCGGCCGACATCTACGGCCGGCACCCCGCGGTCACCACCGTCGGGATCGCGAATCTCCTGCTCGCCCGTCGGGATGTGCCGGATGCGACCGCCGCGGCCATCGCCGACGTCCTGCTCGACCAGGCTGCTCACCTCGTGCCCGCCCAGGCGATCGGCAGCCAGTTCCTCGACGCGCAGTCGTTGATCCTCACCGGACCCATCCCCCTGCATCCGGGTGCCGCGGGCGAGTACCGCCGTCGGCACGGGTGAACCGCAGCCGCTCGGCGACGGGTCGCGGTCCGTGATACACCTAGGCCGACGAGTCGAGGGTCGAGAGGATCACATGAAACTGGTGGCATCCCGCCGCTCCGAGTTGGTCGCCGGATTGTTCGCGATCACACTGATCGCCGCCGGTTGCGGCACGTCAGACGCCGACGAGTCACCCTCCGGAGCCTCGACGACCGGGGGTTCGACGACGACCTCAGCGGCCGGCGACACGACGGGCCCCGTTCCTGTCGTGGAAAACGCGAAGCCCACCGAGACGACGGTCATGGGCGAGGACGATGTCGAGGTGACCCTCACCGGTCCGATCGCAACGAAGTACGCGTCGGCCACCGAGGCACAGCGGGCCGCCCTGGGCAAGCCGTTGACCGGGGATCACAACGCGGGGACACGAGAGAGTGGCGTTGTCTACCAACAGTTCCGCGGTGGCGTGATCATCGCGAGGAACAGCGACCCCGCAACGCCTGGGTACATCGTCACCTCCGGCAAGATCCGGGACGCCTGGAACACCGAGCGCGCTCCGGACGGCACCCCGTTGCTCCTCGGCACCAACGGCTCGGCCGGGCCGCTCGGTGTGCCCACGAGCGACGTGACGGTCGACGGTGACCTCGAGGTGGTCACCTTCGAGCACGGCGAGATCTCCGAGAACACCGAGACCGGCGAGGTGACCGTGACGGTCAACGGCAAGATCGTGCCCTCCGGTCTGCGATAACCGATGAGACGTCGGATCGTCACGGTGGCCGTGGGCGTGATCGCGCTCGTGGCCGGTGGTTGCTCGACGCCGCCGGACCAGCAGTCGTCAACGCCGTCACCGTCTTCCGGTACGCCGTCGGATGCGCACGGACCCGCGACGGCTCCCCCGGTCCCCGCGGGGACCGAATCCTTCGACGTCGTCCGCGTCGAGTATCTCGATTCCGACGATGCCGACCCCGCCGAGAACTGGGCCAATCTGTATCTGCCTTCCGGGGTCCGTGGCGACGACTCGCTGCCACTGGTGACGATCATCCACGGCGGCGGGTGGGAAAGCCGAGCGGGCGCAGAGCAATTCGACGAGATGGCCCGGGACCTCGCCGATCGCGGACTGGCGGTCTACAACGTGGAGTACCGACGTCTGGGCACCGGCGGAGGGTGGCCCACGACCTTCCACGACGTGGCCCGAGCACTCGACCATGTGCCCGCGATGGCCGAGACCTACCCGCAGTTGCGAATCGACGACGAGCTGGTGGTCGGTCACAGCGCCGGTGCGCAATTGGCCGTGTGGGGCGGCACGCGCCATCGCCTCACCGATGACGAAGTGGGTTCGCGTCCGGCCTTCGTTC
The DNA here is from genome assembly GCF_025143765.1 of Gordonia sp. p3-SID1431. NCBI lineage: Bacteria > Bacillati > Actinomycetota > Actinomycetes > Mycobacteriales > Gordoniaceae > Gordonia > Gordonia sp. p3-SID1431. The sequence goes on along the minus strand of NZ_JAMBDT010000026.1, from coordinate 10,078 downwards.
CATCCCGGGCGGTGTCCATCTCCGGCCCGCTCGACATGCGCTACGCCGTCGGCCACGGCAACAACCGGGTGATCACCCATGTTCTCGGCGGCACACCACGACAGGTCCCCGACCGCTATGACTCGGTGGATCCCATCCGCAACCTCGACCCCGCGCTTCCGGTCACCCTGTTCCACGGACTGGCCGACACCGATGTCGATCCGGACAACTCCCGCCGGTACACGCGCGCCCTCGACGCTGCTGGTGGCTCGACTGATCTACACCTGTTCGACGGCGAAACGCACACCTCACTCGTCCATCGTCAGTCCCCCGCCTACACACGAATCCTCGACCGGCTCACCGAGATCGCGCGAGCCGACATCGACGAATTGCGCGACGAGTAGCTGGTGTCCCGGGGTCGCTACGCAGCCGCTCGACCCCATGGTGTCGAGCGAGTTTCGTTGTGCTGCTTCCATTCCCACACCGCGTACAGCACTTCGGTGGTGTAACCCAGATCCATCCGACCACCGCCGATCGGGACCGTCGCCTCTGTATCGATTCGAGGGTTCGGCTGCCACTCCGGCGGCTTCGAAGTCTTTGGCGCCACGTCGATCTCGGTGCCGTCCGGGCGATGAAAGCTGAACCGCTGTTCACCGTGTGCGGTGATCGCGAACTCCCCCCGATGCAACGCCCGATGACACGACCCACACAACAAGATCAGATTGTCCGGATCCGTCCGCCCACCCGCCGACCACAACTGCACATGATGGGCATGCAGATGACGCGTCCGACCACACCCCGGCACCTGACAACACCGATCCCGCACGAACAACGCCCTGATCAGGGCTTTGTTCGGCACCCGCTTCCGACGCCCCACCCCCAACAACGCCACTTGCCGGGCTGCCCGGGAACCCGGCGACTCACCACATCCCGAGTCGACGCCCCGCACCGAGCTTCGGCCACCTCGACCTCCGACAACGCCGGACCGTCATCCAGATGAGCATGCTCCACCCCGTCACCGGCATGGATCAGGATCTCCGCACCCGGTGCGAGATCAGGCATCGCGACCCCGTCATGCACCATGCCGGCCATCGCCACCACCGCCGGCGCCACATTCGACGGCACCTGCCGCCACAGATCCCGACGCCGCGACGGCACCACCCCCGACCCCTGCCCCGAATCGCCGTCACCCGACTCCGGTTCAGTGTTCCGCGGAACACTCCCCGCGGTTGGTAGATCCGGATCGTCGGCGGTCCGGGTGCGTTCATACTCTGCGCGCACCGCCCCAGCGAGAAATCGCGCACCATCCAACGGACTCAGCGTCAACGACACCGACAGCGACCCATCGGTGTTCCATTTCCACCGGCCCGTCGACTCCACCGGCGGCCGTCCATCCTCCTCGACACCCCGGTCACGATCGATCTGGACCATCGCCCGCACCGCCCGATCCAACTGAGACGCCGTCGACGACAATGCGAGGTTCACCAACTCCGCCTCACGCTCCGGCGTAGCGACCCGTGTCAACGCGCGGACCTTCGAATACGACAACCGACCCTCGCGAAACGCCGTGCGGATCACCGGCAATTCCCGTATCGCCTTGGCGACCCTCAACTGCTCATGCGCCGTTCGCGGTGCGATGCCCGCCTTCCACGACAACCAGTGCGCCAGCGAATGAATCCCCGGCCCCCGCCACGACTCCCGCCCATCCAGTTCTGCCACCAGTTCAAGGAAGTCCGCTGTCAAAGCCGTGATCCGAGCGGCATACCCAGCACCCGCGCCTCGAGCACCTCATCCGTCAGCGACTCAGGATCCGCACCATCGAACATCGACGACGCATCTCCACCGCAACGAAAAGCACTGAACCCCAACGCAACCCCCTGAACCGAGCGAGAAGTACAGGAACAAGGTATCGCCAGGCACCGACAATTCCTCGAGCCTCAACCCGAGGTCGAGAGTGTTCCGCGGAACACTTCGGGATCACCTTCTATAGGTACTGGGAGGGTTGCCCGTCCACCGGGTGAAGGATCGGCTGGAGGCCGCGGCAATCGAGTAGCCCAGACGCGAGGCGGCCTCCTGAACGGTGAGGCCGAGGACGCCGAGGACGCCGAGTAAGTCGACCGCGACCTCATGACGAACCTCCTCGGTCAGGACCCGAAAGGTTGTCCCCTCCTGTTCGAGGCGTCGATGCAGTGTTCGGCGGCCCATGTTCAGACGGGCAGGGTGTCTCGTCAAAGCAACTCGATATGTCCGACCGACTGACTCATGTCGACGCTGATGTCGACGAACCGGTTGCCTATCTGTAGCGCCTGCGGGGCGACCCAAAGCGCCTCCCGTGCATTCGCACTGCTGAGCATTGCGAATCCGAGCAAACCGAAGTTGGCGAGCGAGAGGCGCGTCGCCATCTCGGTGCCGAGACCGGGTCGAACGCCGCAGGTTTCGACGAGGTTGCGCGCAACGGCCAACTCTTGAACCGCCTCGACCTCGAGATCGTCGTCCTCCAGATCGGCCGGTTGTAGCCCGGATTCGGCTTTCGTCCCAGCGGCCATTCCTTCTGAGACCCGACGCTTCGTACGGTGACGTGGAGCGAAGGGCTCAATGACTCGGTGGCTCGGAGGTCGCCGGCGCGGCGGTTGCCGCAGTCGCCGGGAGGTCCGCTGTGTTGACACCTCCTCGGACCAACTCCGACCTCGACTCAGCTCGCCGCACTCTCCCGCTGCGCGACCTTGGGTTCGATCACCTCGGTCGCGTAGGTCTTCCCCCACTCGTTGAGGGCGGTGACGAAGGGGCGCAGCGCCCGTCCCTGTTCGGTGAGCGAATACTCAACTCTCGGAGGGACTTCGGGATAGGCCGTGCGCTGCACGATGCCGTCGCATTCGAGTTCACGTAGCTGGCGGGTGAGCACTCGTGGCGTGACCGGACCGACCGCCCGCCCGAGGGCGCCGTATCGCAACGGCCCCTCGAGAAGGTTCTTGACGATGGTCATCTTCCAGGAACCGCCGAGCACGGCGACGCTCACCTCGACGGGGCACACCTCGTAGGCACGTCGAACCGGGTCGCGCAGAACGGACTCGCCCTCGTTCTCCATCGTCAGACCCCTGCCGTCGGCGTGGACATCCTCGTCCATATGGACAATATTGTGCATACTACCGCCGAAGTGCATCAGGCGTTAGACAGAAGTCATGCACCTTTCCGTCGACAACCCCGAGAACTCTGTAGACCAGGACTTCGCGCGCTTCACCTCTCCGACGGCCGGAGCAGCCCTCGGCTCGGTCGCGATTCTCGCGACCGTCGCGACTGCGGCCCTCTCCGACACCGGAACACTGCCGGGGTTGCTCGGGATGGCCGGCGCCGGGGCGCTCCTGGCCCTGATGCAGATCGCCGTGCAGTGTCAGGCGGCGATACTCGTCCTGCGAGACAGACGATGGCTTCCGGCACTGCCAGCCGCGGCGATCTGCGCCGCGACACTGACCGCGCTCTACCTGCTGGCCTTCGATCACGCTGCCGGCTGGTACCTGCTCCTCATCAGCGCAGTAGCTGTCGCCGGGTATGTCGCGGTGCTCGGGGAGGGGCACGCAGCCATCCGCGTCTTCGACGGCGCCGAACGTCATATCGAGGACACACCAAGGCACCGGTGAAGCCAACTGCCGACGCCACCAGGCGGACCTCGAGGCGCTGCCATCTCACGGACGGGCGACTTCGAGCGAACAGGGAGGCAGGGCTACATGAGGGCAGACAGCTTCGAACCGGTGGTCGTCGACGATGACCAGGACGCGTCCCGGGCAGGTCGCGCGCTGGCAGTGATCTCGACGCAGCGCGATCAACTCATAATCCTGACTGTGCACGGCAGCATCGACCTGCTCACCGTCCCGCAGTTGGGTGCGGCCGTGCTGGAAGCAGTGAGCGAGCGACCCCGGGGGCTGATCGTCGACCTCACCGCCACCGACTTCCTCGCGTCGTCCGGCATCGCCGCGCTCCTCGCCGCGCACGCGGCCGTCACCCCGGCCGGCGGCCGGTTCGGCGTCGTCGGCGGGCATCCCGCCATCACTCGGCCCCTGCGGCTGACGGGCCTGGACGACACGCTCGACCTCTATCCCACCCTGGCCGACGCGTTCTCGGCGATGGTCCCGGACTGACGGCTCCGGCTCACTCCGCGCCGAGAAACTGGACGAGGACCGCGTTCACCGCCTGCGGCGCCTCGATGGGGATGAGGTGCGTCCCGGGGATCACGGCCAGGCGGGCACCCGGAATGGCGGCGACGACGTCGCGGCTGTGCTCGAGCGTCACCTCGTCGCGGTCCCCCTGCATGACCAGCGTCGGTGCTGTGATCGCGGCCAGATCACCGAGGTCGATCTCGGGTTCGGAGTTGATCATCGCCATCGTCTTGTCGAAGATGACCTGGAAATGCCTTGCACCGTCCGGGGATTCGGACGCGTAGTCGGCAGCGAAGAACTCCATCAGCTCGTCGTCGGCGGAATCGAGCGCGTCGAGGATGCCGCCGACCGCCCGGCCCGAACTGTTGTAGTACTGGCCGATCAGGACCAGATGCCGGACCAGGTCGGGCCGCCGCAGCGCGACCAGCACGCCCACCACCGCGCCATCGCTCCACCCGACGATCTCGGCGGGACCACCGACCACCTCGTCGAGGTAGGCGATCGTCTCCTCGGCCATGTCCGCGTAGTGGAACTCGTCGGTCACGTCCGGGCTGTGTCCGTGACCGTGACGCTCCGGACAGAACACCTTCCACCCCGCGTCCACCAGGGCCGGCACCTGCCCGCCCCACGACGACGCACCCGAGAAGGCGCCGTGCAGCAGCACGACCGGCTGCCCGTCACCCTGGATCTCATGCCACACACGGGTGTTCGGTTCCGGATGGCTGATGGTCGTGTACTCGCGTGTCGGAGACGTCACGGGACCACAATACGGGGACATCGATGCTCGCGACCGATGAGAAACCGGCGTCGAGCGGGTCAGCCCTGTCGAGTGCACACACGACGAGAGGGAGTCCCATGCCCACCGACACCACCCGAGCACCATCGATATCAGCGGCCGCCGATCACATGCTCGCTCTGACCGCCACAGTCGCCGACGCCGACCTGGGCCGTCCGACCCCCTGCGGCGACATGGACCTCGCCGCGCTGGTCGCCCACGTCGACGGCCTGTCCCAGGCCTTCGCGGCCGCGGCGCGGAAGGACTTCGGACCGCTGACCTCGACGCCGCCGGACCCAGCGCAGAGTCGGCTCTCGACGCAGTGGCGTGACGACCTGCGTCGCCACGTCCACGACCTCGCCGACTCCTGGGATGACCCCGCCGCCTGGGACGGCATGACCCAGGCGGGCGGTGTCGAACTGCCGGCCGAGATCATGGGACTCGTGGCGCTGTCGGAACTCGTGCTGCACGGGTGGGACATCGCACGTGCCATGTGCATCCCGTTCGACATCTCCGACGACATCCTCCAAGTCGTCTTCGACCTCCACTACCCACCCCAACCGCAGGAAGAGCGCGACGGCATGTTCGGGCCGGTGGTCGAGGTACCCGACGACGCACCCCTCGTCGACCGCCTCGCCGGCTTGACCGGACGGGATCCCCGGTGGCCGCAGGCGGCGAAGGCGGACTAGCGGTTGAACGGCCAGCCGGTGATCTTCTTCTCCCGCGGCGGGGCGTAGGTCCGGACCTTCGAGGTCGAAAGTCCCATTCGGACAAGACCTTCGGCGATCGTGACCGCCGCCCGCACGCCGTCGACGATCGGTACCCCGGTCGCCTCGCGGACCTGCTCCTCGAGTTCGGCCATCCCGCCGCACCCGAGGCAGATCACCTCGGCGTGGTCGTCGGTGACCGCACGCGTGGACTGTTCCACGATCGCCTTCACCGCCCGCTCCGGGTCCGACTCGAGTTCCAGCACACCGAGTCCCGACGCCCGCACCGACGCGCACCGCTGGTCGAGGCCGGCGAGCTTGAGCCGGTCCTCGATGAGCGGAACCGTCCGGTCCAGGGTCGTCACCACCGAGAAGCGGTGTCCCAGATACATCGCGGTCGACGCCGCGGCCTCGGTGATGTCGACGACCGGCACCTCGAGGAGCTCCTGGAGACCCTCTCGACCGTGTTCGCCGTAACCGGCCTGGATGACGGCGTCATACGGTTCGGGGTAGGCGAGGATCGCATCCATCACGGCGATCGCGGCGAGGTAGGACTCGAAGTTCCCCTCACACGAGTCGGCGCCGAAACGCGGTGTGATACCCACGATCTCGGTCCCCGGGGAGGCGACCGAGCGGGCCGAGTCGGCGATGGCCTCGGTCATCGACACGGTGGTGTTGACGTTGGCGACCAGGATGCGCACGGTGATGTCCTTCGTGGGTCAGTGAGTGCTGGCGACGGAGATCGACTCGCCCGACACCTCGGCGAACGGACCGCGACGGTCGGCGACCGCCAGGTACACGATCGCACCGAGACCGGCGCCGATGAACCAGGAGAACTCCGAGATCACCTCGAAGGCCGGGACGAAGGCCATCACCAGGGCGATGGCCGCAGTCGGGACGAGCGCGAGGATCGCCCGCATGTTGACCCCGTTCCGGTAGTGGTAGGCGGCACCCGGCGCCTCGGTGAACAACGCGGGCACGTCGATTCGCGAACGGCGGACGAGCCAGTAATCGGCCATGACGATACCGAACAGCGGGCCGAGAAGGGCACCGAGTCCGCCGAGGAAGTAGTTGATCACCGCCGGCGAGTTGTAGAGGTTCCACGGCAGGATGACCAAGCCGATGATCGCGGCGACGAGCGCCGCGCGCCGGAAGTCGAGGTGGCGCGGGAACAGGTTGGACAGCGCGTAGATCGGCGCGACGAAGTTGGCCATGAGGTTCACCGCGACGGTGAGGATCAGCAGCGCGAGGCAGGCCAGCACCAGCAGGAAGGTGTTGGGAACGGTCTGGACGATGTCCGACGGCGACTCGATGACGGTGCCGTTGATGCGGAACTGGGCTCCGGCGAGGGTGATCACGATGGCACCGAAGAGCAGCATGTTCAGCGGGATGCCCCAGAAGTTGCCGCGCACGATCGCTTTTCGCGATTCCGCGTTGCGGGTGAAGTCGCAGAAGTTGAGGACGAAGGTGCCGTAGATCGCCACCCACAGGCTCGCGCCGCCGATGATCTGGAGCCACATGTCCACGCCGGTCAGCGAATCGGGCGTCGACCACGCGATGGTCCAGTCGGCGTTGCTCAGCATCCAGACGGCCAGGGCGACCATGGTGACCAGGATGACCGGACCGGCGAAGGCCTCGTAACGACGGATCATCTCCATGCCGTAACTGACGATGATCACCTGGATCACCCACAGCGAGACGAACGAGATCCAGCCGAGGGTGGAGAGCCCGAGGAAACGGTTGGTGTCCAGGTCGGCGGCGCCGGGGAACAGCGCCACCAGCATGATTCGCAGGACGACCGACGCGAGGTAGGTCTGGATGCCGAACCACGCGATCGCCACCCCACCGCGGATGAGGGCGGGGATCTGCGCGCCGCGGAACCCGAACGAGATGCGGCTCATGACCGGGAACGGCACGCCCGTCTTCTCCCCCATGAAGCCGGAGAGATTCAGCAGCAGGAAGAGGAACACCCCACCCAGCACCAGGGCGGTCAGGATCTGCCACCCGCCGAGCCCGAGCGCGAACAGACCGATGGCGAAGGCGTAGTTGCCGAGACTGTGTACGTCGTTGGCCCACAACGTGAAGATGTTGTAGGTGTTCCAGCGTCGTCCGACGCGGCTGGTCGGTGCCAGGTCGTCGTTGTACAGCTTCGGACTCAGCCCGGCCGGGACGGTGCCGGTGACCTCCGAAACCGGTCCGTCGACGGGGGCTGTGTGCTGCTCAGTGCTCATGTCTGCACTTTCGGTCGGACGGTCATCGATGACCGCGCTCCTACACTCGCGGAGTTCCGTGATGTGGAATGAAGTTTCCGCGTTCGTGACAGTTAGCCTGACGATCGAGGCCGTTGTCAATAGCACAACACCGGCCTACTCGCGAGTCGAGTTCCGAAATGACACGGCTTCATTCCATGATGAGGAATAACCTGGGTTAGTCTCTGGAACGACACCGGACACGGCACCAGCAAGGAGTCCCGCCCCATGACCGCAGCACCCGATGCCCCGGCCGCTACTTCCGACGCACCGTTCGACCTGGTCGTGCGGGGTGAACAGACTCTCACCACGGCCGGCATCGTGGCCCGCGAGATCGGTATCCGCGACGGTCGGATCGTCGCGATCGAGCCCCTCGGCAGCGGGCTGACCGGGGCCGAGGTCATCGAGCTCGCCGACGATCAGGTCATGATCCCCGGACTCGTGGACACCCACGTACACGTCAACGAGCCCGGGCGCACCGAGTGGGAGGGTTTCGACTCGGCCACCCGGGCGGCGGCCGCGGGTGGTGTCACCACGCTCATCGACATGCCGCTCAACTCGATCCCGCCGACCGTGAACGTCGACGCGTTGGCCGAGAAACGTGCTGCGGCACAAGGTAAGACGCACATCGACGTCGGATTCTGGGGCGGCGCCATCCCGGGCAACGAGGACGATCTGCGCGGCCTGCACGACGCGGGTGTGTTCGGCTTCAAGTGCTTCCTGCTGCATTCGGGAGTGGACGAGTTCCCGCACCTGACGGCCGACGAGATGGAAGCCGACATGGCCAAACTCGCCGAATTCGACTCGCTGATGATCGTCCACGCCGAGGACTCCCGCGCCATCGACAAGGCCCCCTCCCCCGAGGGCGATGAGTACACCCGCTTCCTCGCGTCCCGTCCGCGCGGCGCCGAGAACCTGGCGATCGCGGAGGTCATCGAGCGGGCGCGCTGGACCGGCGTCCGCGCCCACGTCCTCCACCTGTCGTCGTCGGACGCGCTGCCGATGCTGGCCAGCGCGAAGCGCGACGGTGTGAAGATCACTGTCGAGACCTGCCCGCATTACCTCACCCTGCTGGCCGAAGAGGTACCCAACGGCGCGACGGCCTTCAAGTGCTGCCCGCCCATCCGCGAGGCCGGCAACCGTGAACTGCTGTGGGAGGGGCTGCTGGCCGGCACCATCGACTGCATCGTCTCCGACCACTCGCCCTCGACCGTCGACCTCAAGGACCCCGAGAACGGCGACTTCGGCGTCGCATGGGGTGGGGTCGCCTCGCTTCAGCTCGGGCTGTCGCTCATCTGGTCCGAGGCAAAGAAGCGCGGCATCGACCTGCCGCAGGTCATCGAGTGGATGGCGTCGAAACCCGCCGACCTGGCCGGTCTGCCGACGAAGGGCCGCATCGCTCTCGGCTGCGACGCCGACTTCGCGGTCTTCGAGCCGGAATCCGCGCAGATCGTCGACGTCAACCGCCTCCACCACAAGAACCCGGTCAGCCCGTACGACGGACGAGCACTGGCCGGTGTGGTCAAGGGGACCTGGGTGCGCGGGCAGAAGGTCGACTTCGAGACCGCCCGCGGTCGCATGCTCCGCCGCGGCGACGTCTGACCTCCTGCTGCCTGAGCCCCGCTCCCCGCTGCCTGAGCCCCCGGTAAGCTGGGCCGAATGAGTTCGGATGACCAGCACACCGGCCTGGCCGATGAGTTGGCCGCGCGTTCCGACGACGCGCTGACCGAGCTCCTCCTCGAGCGCCCCGACCTCGCCTCACCGACGCCGTCGGGGACGCGGGTACTGGCGCAACGGGCCCTGTCGGCGGCGTCGTTGGCCCTGGCCGGCGAGGATCTCGACATCCTTGCCGTCGCGGTTCTGGAAGAGGTCGCCGCCCGCCACAGCCGCAGCCCGAAGAAGTCGCGGCGTCCGTCGGTCACCACGATCGTCAAGGCCCTGTCCGGCCGCGCCGATGCGGCCGCCGTCCGCGCCCGTCTCGATCTCCTCCGACGCCGCGCGATCCTCTGGGGCGAGGACTCGTCCCTCGGCGCCGGTGAACACGTCGACTCCGCGATGCCGTGGAAGGCCAAGCACCTCAGCGGTCCGCTCGTCGGGCGGTCGGGCGAGGAGATCGCGGCGATGATCGCCGATCTCGACGAGCGACCCCTCGGTCTGCTGCACACCCTCGCCCGCGGTCCGGCCCTGGGCCGCAGTCGTGATGCGGCCCACCACGCC